>JABLXM010000132.1 GCA_013177815.1 Anaerolineae bacterium
GTGCTGAACGGGCAATCCTGGGTCGATCTGCCTCCTGCCACCTCTGCCGTGCGCCGCACCCAACATGAAATGGCGCGCCAGGCGCGGTTGATCTCTCATTCCTATGGGCGCGAACCCAACCGCCGGGTGCGCATCTACCGCGAGTGACCGCTGAGATGGCAACAGGCGTCTTCATTACCCTGGAGGGTCCCGATGGCAGCGGCAAATCTTCGCAAATGCGCCTGTTAGTGGAGTTCCTGTCCCAAAAAGGTTACCAGGTCTTTGCCACCCGCGAACCAGGCGGCACCCGTATCAGTGATCAGGTGCGCCAGGTGCTGCTGAACCGCATGGAGAACCAGGAAATGCACCCGCGCACCGAGACGCTGCTGTTCTGCGCCTCCCGCGCCCAATTGGTGGAAGAGATCATCCGCCCGCGTTTGCAGCGCGGCGAGATCGTCATCAGCGACCGCTACGCCGATTCCACCCTGGCGTACCAGGGATACGGGCATCAGCGGGAACTGCAACCTCTGGTAGAATTGCTCAATTACACCACCGGCGGGCTGTCGCCCGATCTGACCTTGCTGCTGGACGTTGATCCGCAGACCGGCTTGAGTCGCCGCCGTGATGGTGGAGAGGAATGGAATCGCCTGGATGCCTACGCCCTGGCATTTCACCAGCGCGTGCGCCAGGGCTACTTTGAAATGTCGCGGCAGCAACCACATCGCTGGTGTACCATCGATGCTAGCCTATCGATGGATGCCGTCCAGGACGCCATGCGCGTGGCGGTTTTGGAGCGGCTCCAATTATTGGTGAATCGAGCCTGACTCGAGAAAAGGAAAGAAATGAAAGGGAAAAACTGGATCTGGATCACCCTGGTTGTGGCAACCCTGCTGGCAGCCTGCCAGCCTGCAGCCACGCCGGGCAATCTGGCGACCACCGCCACGCCGGCAGTGACAACCGCTCAACCGACCACCGGCGCCGTCACCGGAAGCGAAGCTGCAATTTGCGTCTCGGAGGATATCCCCATTCCCCCGCCCGGCGAGGACGACTACATTCTCGGCGACGAGGGTGCGGGCATCACCATCATCGAATATAGCGATTTCCAATGACCATACTGCGCTTCGCTTGAGCCCGTGATGGCTCAACTCCTCGATCAGTATGCCGGCGAAGTCCGCTTCGTCTACCGCCATTTCCCCCTCAGCAGCCATGATAAGTCGCTGATCACCGCGCAAGCCGCCGAAGCTGCCGGTTTGCAGGGCAAGTACTACGAGATGGTCGCCGCCATCTTTAAAACCCAGGATGTCTGGGGTATGTATACCCAGGCTGATTTCGAAACCTGGGCGGTGGAAAAAGCGGTCGAATTGGGTCTGGATGACAAGCAGTTCCAGAAAGACCTGAACAGCGACGCAATTGTAAAGAAAGTCAAAGCCGCTCAAGACTTCGCAGTCTCGCTCGGCATCCCGGGTACGCCTTTCCTGGTCATCAACGGTTCGGTTTACCAGGGTGCGCGCGACCCGCAATCCATGTATGAATTTGGAAAATTTACCATGAAAAAATATAGTGATTGCCCACCCATGGCGATCGACGCGGATAAGGAATACACCGCCACCTTGGAAACCGCCAAGGGTGATATCGTCATCAAATTGTTCCCGGATGTTGCACCGGTGACGGTCAACAGTTTCGTCTTTCTGGCACGCCAGGGCTGGTTCGATGGTATGACCTTCCATCGCGTCATTCCCGGTTTCGTCGCCCAGACCGGTGATCCCAGCGGCACCGGTACCGGCGGTCCCGGTTACCGCTTTGGCTTGGAGATCGTCCCCGAACTGGTCTATGATCGCACCGGTCTGGTCGGTATGGCGCGCTCCAACGACCCGGGATCCAATGGCAGCCAGTTCTTCATCACCTTTGCCCCTGTGCCCAGCCTCAATGGTCAGTACACCATCTTCGGTGAGGTCATCCAGGGCATGGACGTGGCGGAGCAATTGACCGCCCGCGACCCGCAACAAGGCAATCTGCCTCCCGGCGATGTGGTCACGAAGGTCACGATCAAGGAGAATTGATCGCGGCACCTGACGAACAGGGAGCGTCCAAAAAGGTGATATCGTCACTCAGAGCGTAGTGAAGCGTGACGGGTAACTTTTAGGAAAACGCTATTCGGGGACGGCGTGTAACATGGCGGGTGGGGATGCGCTGTCCCCGCAGCACGAAAAAAGTTCATCATGCGAATACGAACGATTGCCATCTCGACCCTGCTCCTATTGAACGCCTGTGCCCCCGCGGCGCCAACCAGTGCGTCCATATCACCACTGCAGCCACTCACCACACCCACACTCCTGGGTAATTCCCCGTTGTGC
>JABLXM010000133.1 GCA_013177815.1 Anaerolineae bacterium
TAGGTATACCCCTCGAAGTCTTCCCGTACGATCACCATCCAATCAGCCTGCAATGTCAGTGTATTGAAGGCGATCGCGCGCCCGGTGTACAACCAGTTTGGGTTCATCCCGGGTTCCGGGGGTTCGGTGATGGGCACATACGCATTTTCCAGGCTGGCGAGGAAGTCCCACCCGCATTCGTAGCCGATCTGTTGGCGCAAGGCAATGAACGATTCGTCGATTTCATCATGCAGGAATGCGTAAGGCGCTTCGACATCTTCCAAAGGAACGATGCCGAAGCGACCGCCTGCCGGCAGCGGGCTGAGGTTGAGCGCGGGTGACCATAATGCCGGCATTGGCGCCACCGATCTTCCAGGCTGGTTGTCGATTAAGCCGGCATATCCTGCAGGCAACCAGGACATGCCGTAAATCGTGGAGGGCAACTTCGTATAGGGTAAGATCAGCGTCCCGTCCAGATAATAGACCGCCAGTCCGTTTTCGTTGGGTTGCTGGATGGTGACCAGGATCATCGATCCATCCGGACTCCAAACCGGGTTGGAACCGATGCCGATTTGTCGTGGTGGCGCTTCGGGACGTTCCTGGTCCCAGGTCAAGATCACCGAGGAACCCGAGGCTTGTGAATCGAAAGCCAGGTAGCGCCCATTGGGTGACCAAGCCGGGTTGTCTTCCTGGCTGCCGGACATCCGGCTGATGTTTTGATAGCGGTTGGTGGTTGTATCCAGGTCTGCCAGCCAGATTTCCTGGTCAGCGGTGCGATCCGAGACGAAGGCGACCTGCCTGCCATGTGGTGACCAGGTGGGGGATGTATGAAGGCTTGGATTATCGGTCAAGCGGATCGGCTGCTGGTTCGGATCGCTGGTTTGCTTGATGAAGATATCCAGGTTGTCATCGACATATGATTCATAGACGATCCATTGCCCATCCGGAGACCATTCTGGTTCGCCATCGTAAACCAGGGTGTCGGTCAGGCGGGCTTGGGCGCCGTTTGCCAGGTCCAGTTGGTAGAGATCCCAGTAACCGTTCTGATTGGATGTGAATACGACCTGCTCCCTGCCGGGCATGACCATTGGGTGGATGTCATCCCATTCAGGCGATCCCAGGATGCGTGTCAGCGGCATGTTTTGCGGGTGGTAAGCGAAAAGATGTTTGTAATTTCCATCGGTGAGTGAAAGAATGATCACGCCCTCGATGGGTGAATCGCCCATTGGTGCGGGCAACGCATGGGTGGGCTCAAGTGTTGCCGCCGGGTGGGTTACGTCAGGTGAATACGGGATCGTCGGGCTGTTTTCTCTAATACGAACGACTTCAGTTGTGCCTGGTCCCCGTCCAACTCGTGGGATGGGTACAAACTCCCAGATGGCGTTCGCCGCAAATGCGAGGTTGACGACCAGCAAAGTGAGTACTAATATCATTAGCCTGCGGCTGGCAGGAGTGCGAGCATTCATGGTTTTCTTGGTTGGCAGGCGTGCCTGTCCATGTTGATTCTAGCACCCAATGGTTGGGTATGACGTATCGTAGTTGCCATGATAGGGGAATGTAAAGACGCTCATGGTTTTTGAACCAACAGGTTCATCGTATCGAAAACCTGAAAAAGACCGCTCACCCGCCATGTGTAGTAATTGTACATTTCTTCGGGGGTTGCGCCATTGTCATAATGAGCCATGCTGGTCATCGATAAGTTGGATGGCCCCACTCTCATTTCCACATGCAGGTGTGGCGCGGATGAGCGCCCGGTATTGCCAACATAACCCAATACCTCTCCGCAGGCGATCTCATCCCCGCGTACATGAACGGCTGGCTCGTTCATATGGGCATAAAGTAAGTAGAGGGAACGTTGTGTATCATCCCATGCCGGTGTTGCCGTGAGGGGTGGCAGCGTCAGGGAGGAGATGCCAGGCGCCACAGTCGCGATTGGTGACGGAATCTGTAAACCCGCCAGCCATGCTTCGGGCAGTTCATCCAACGGCGTTTCGATGACGATCACATAGCCGTAGGGCCATTTATCATCCAGCGTCATCACCGTGGTGCCTGCGATGACTGCATGGATGGCAGTTCCTGTAATGCCGACCCGGTCACCGTAGCGGTAGAAGGCGAAATCCACGCCATGGTGTCCGTTGTCCTGCCCGGGTGTAGCAGGTTCGAAGGGAGAGGAGATGATCCCCGGCAGATCTTCCAGCGCAACGCCATCCAGCGGTGAGCACAACAGCGGTCCTGGGTTGTCAGTAGGCACGGGTTCGGGTGTTGCGGTTGGTGGCGGTGGGGTGGCGGTGTTTTGAAGCGTGGCTGTATTGCTTGGGATTGTTGCAGTTGTTGCAACAGTTGCAAGTGTTGGTAGCTGGCTTTCGGGCATCCCGCTCGCGCACCCCGCCACAGAAAATGCGATCAAGAGAATTACAAATGTTCGTATGTGCAAAGGATTGATCATTTTTCGGGTGTAGGCTTCCAGGTGCCCGTCCAGGTCATGGAATGGCTGATTTCAGTTTCTGGATATGTCAATTCAGCCATCAGTGTATAGTCGCCAGGTTCGAGATGGGGATTGGCGTGCAGGTTGAAGGTGATCTGTTGGGTTACCGGCTCGATGATGGTTGTGAAAGCCAGTACACCTGCTCCTGCTTGTGCCAATGTAACCGAAAGATGGGGCGGTTGTTGGAATGGCGCGACAGCCAGCAGCACCCGTACCCTGCGACCGTCTGGCTCTGCCTCGCCGCGCAATTCGGTGATCTGAACCTCATCAGGCGGGAAGGCGCCTTGCGGCGGTCGAAAAAATGGAAAGTGTGGTGTGGTCGTCATATTAGATGATCCGTCGGCACTCCATATAAAAACGTTTTTCGTGCGCCTCGCCCATGGAAAACGTCTTGCGCGGTAGCGCACCATCCAGAATGACCGTTCTGAATAAATCATTCTTTGCCATACCGGGTAGCAAGAAACCCAAATTTCCCGGCTGCGCGCCGAGTTCGGCAACCACATTGTCGCCATGGACGTAATCGATCTTCTCGATTTGACCCTCATGCAGCCAGGCGTCCAGGAAGGATTGTAAATTACCAACTGCCAGATTGGCTGCCGGCTGGGTTAGTGATAATACTGAAAGACCACTTGCCTGGATGACACCGATCATCTGTGAGTCTTGTTTCTTTGTGTTTACCTGGTCGATCAAATCTTGCATCGTATTCGCGCGTTCCAGGCGGAAATTATTACCGAAGTACTTGCCGAGGGCGGTCGTTAGGTCGCCTTTAACATCAAAAAGCACCCGGTGGATCGGTTCGAAGTCCAAAGCCGGGTCGTGTACGTTTTCCAATTCCACCAATGCGTAGCGGGCAGGGTGATCCATCCCTGCCGTCGTTTTGATCGATTCCCAGATCGATTTTGCGGTTGCCAGGGAGTGATTCCCGTCGCCGATTGCATAAAGGAGCACCCCTTTATCTTCGCTTACCTGGTATCGATGTCGGAAAGTTTGCGGGTCAGCCAGGTTGCGCAGGGCGTCCGCCACGCTTTTTGCGCCGGCGTCATCGACCTGGTATCCGGTCAGGTGACCGGAGTTCATCATCAGATCGAAGTCATAGGCTTTTGGATAAGCGTGTTTGCGCGCCAACAGGGGTCCGATCACGGTCTGGTCGGGGTCGTCGATCAACACCAGAATGTGGGGCAGTTCCAAAGGTGCATCTTTGCGGATACGAATGCGTGGTGGCAGCCGTTCGAGGATCGTTCCCTCGGTTGCCCGAATGAGGGTTTGTGAACCTGGCGTGAAATCATATTGTTCCAGGTCGAGCGCCAGCATCAACCCCGATCGTGTCTTACCGCCGACGGTTCGTTCCACCAGAATAAAACCTTCATGTTCCACCAGAATATCCTGGTCAAGATAAGCACGCATGGCCGCCTGGGTGGTGTTGATCAAACCACTTTCTTGGGGGGTGTTCAGATAGACCTCTGGCAGGATCATGCGGTAGGTCGAAGGCTGCTCGCCAACAAATTGCTCGACCTGTTTCCAGTATGTGGGTTGTGATGTGAACTGGTCGCACGCAATCACCGACCATTTGTCCAGCTCGATGGATTTATTTGGGAGCAAAATATCAGGTTTCTGTATGCCAATATCGGAAAATATTTCCATTTATGCATCCTTGTGGGTAGTAGATGTAACGGGTGGTGGTATTTTACCAAAAATTACCGCCGCGGGTTACGCGGCGGGTGATATGTGTTTCTGGGGTTCACTGCCGGTCAAACACCGGCGACCCACGCTATTCCGACCGTTCCAGGACCGGTGTGGGTGCCAATAACCGGGCTTACCGACGATACGATCGCTTCGCTGATGTCGTTCACCGGGAAGAGCGTTCGCAATTTTTTCATTACCATCTCGGCTTCGTTGGCGGCGTTGGCGTGTAGAACTGCCACCCGGATTGGTCTTTGGTTGCCAACCCGTTCCATGAACAACTCGACCAGGCGATCCATCGCCTTTGATTTGGTTCTCACCCGCTCAACCGGTTCGATGCGACCGTCCACCACTTCGAGCACGGGTTTCAGGTTCAGAGCGGTGCCAAGGAAAGCTGCTGCACCGCCGATCCTCCCGCCGCGGTGAAGATATTCCAACGTATCCACCACCAGCAGGATGCCAGAGTGGGCGATTGCTTTTTCGGCGATGATCTTGCAATCTTGAAGTGTTCCCCCTTGCGATGCGGCTCGTGCGGCGAGCAGTGCGCTGTATCCCATCGCCATGCTGGTGGAGAGGGAGTCGATCAGTTCGATTGGCTGGTCTCCCAGTGTTTTCTCCGCCTGGATAGCCGAATCGCTTGTGCCGGATAATTTGGATGAGATGGTCAAGGTCAGTATGTCATGCCCATCTCGTAATAATTGATCGTAGAGATCAACGAAAGCCGCTGGTGATGGCTGGGAAGTGGTTGGGGAGACCTTGGATCCCTCAAGGCGGGTGTAGAAATTCTCCGGTGAGATATCTTTTCTGTCCAATAATGTTTCTTCACCAAAGATCACGTTCAAGGGAATTTCAATGATCGGAAGTCCGCGCATCATCTCTTCTGGGATGCACGCGGTCGTATCGGTCACAACAGCCACTTTTGCCATTTTTCGCTCCTGAATAAATTATCTGCTTTATATAATAACCCTCATAAATAGCGAACGTTTCTTTTGTAACCGGGTTGATGAAAACAGTCCCGCTTATATCCATCGCTGAGGTTTACACGCCATTCGCTTCAAATAAGGGCGCAATTCAGCCTTGACAAATTAGAACTAATATTCTATAATTAATATAAGGCGGACTTTCGCTGGTTGTCACGACGGCATGATGTTGCGCGTCTATCCCTGCACCTTAACATCGCCCATAGCCTGTATCGCCGCGCCTATTCGTTCCATTCGTTTCATATACCGGCATCCCGAAAACGAATACCCCCAGCTATCCGCCGCAGACGGCGCGGGGAGATCGCCGCGCCGCAGGAAAGGAACCCCCACCCTGATCGACTTTTCCCTTGTTGATTCACCGGACATACGTTCCGATGATATACGGTCTTCCTCCGCGTGCTCTTTGTGAGGTTCTTTCCCACAGCAAAAGCGGTTGCCGCATCACCGCTGTCACCCGCCGTCCGGCACGGTCGTTCGGCGAAAAAACAGGAACAAATCCCTTGACCGCAACTGGACTACGGGCTAAAATCAACCTTTGTTTTCCCATGCTGATGGGGCGACAAAACGGGTCCAATGGAATAAACGGGTAACCATCTTGTTTGAAACCCTCTCTGACCGACTGAATCAGGTCTTCCAACAACTGCGCCGCCGGGGAAAACTATCACCGGAGGATGTTGATTCCGCTTTACGAGAAGTCCGTCTGGCATTGCTGGAAGCCGATGTTCACTACAGTGTGGTGAAGGATTTCCTGGCTCGCGTACGCGAACGGGCAGTGGGCGCCGAAGTGGCGAAGGCGCTCAATCCCGCCCAGCAGATCATCAAGATCGTCAACGCCGAATTGATCAATACCCTTGGGGAACCCGGGCGCCTGAACCCGAGTGGCGAAAAGCCATACGTGATCATGCTGGTGGGACTTCAAGGTTCCGGAAAGACCACCGCTGCCGCCAAATTGGTTCGCCGATTGCGCTCCCAGGGTGAACGCGTCCTCTTGGTCGCAGCAGATCCGTATCGCCCCGCCGCCGTCAAACAACTGCAAACACTGGGCGGGCAAATCGGTGTCGAGGTTTTTACCCAACCGGGGAAGAAACCTCCAGAAGTGGCAGGCGCCGCTTACGACCTGGCGAAGAAGGGTGGCGTATCGATGCTGGTGATCGATACAGCCGGTCGCTCGCAATTGGATGAATCGCTCATGGGTGAACTGGCTGCCATCAACAAACGGGTGCCAGTGCAGGAAACTTTGTTGGTGGTCGATGCCATGATAGGGCAGGAGGCGCTACGGGTTGCAGAGGGTTTCCGCGACGCAGTTTCTCTCACTGGTCTGATCCTGACCAAGATGGATGGCGATGCGCGCGGTGGAGCAGCAATCTCCATCCGCAGTGTGACCGGTGTACCGATCAAATTCCTGGGTACTGGTGAAGGCATTGATGCCCTGGAACAGTACGATCCGGGCAGGCTGGCTTCGCGTATCCTGGGTATGGGCGATATGATCGGACTGATCGAAAAGGCCGAAGCCGCATACGACGAGGAAAGCGCCCGCATACAAACGCAGCAGATTGCCCGCGGAGAATTGACGCTGGAAGATTTCGCGGACCAATTGAAACAGATACGCAAAATGGGTCCGTTTTCTCAAATTCTGGAAATGATGCCTGGACAAATGGGTCAACTCGCGCGCTCGGTTGAACCTCAGGATGCTGAACGCCAGTTGAAACAAACTGAGGCGATTATCAACTCGATGACCATCCCGGAAAGGCGAAACCCTGATATACTCAATGCTAGCCGGCGCAGGCGTATTGCGCGCGGTTCGGGTACCGATGTGCAGGATGTGAACCGGTTGATTAAGCAGTTCCGGGAATCACAGAAATTGATCAAAATGATGAAAAAGACCGGCGGGAAGAACCTCAACCGTCTGTTTGGTTAGATCACCGTCGTTGGCTTGTACTGCGTTTCCTTCACGCACCCTCGTACAACAACGATTGGCGATCTAGGATAATAATTGAATAATAGGAGATAAGGATCAATGGTTCGTATTCGTTTACGACGTGAAGGATTGAAGAAACAACCCACCTATCGTATTGTGGTTGCTGATGTTGAAGCGCCTCGCGACGGCAGGTTTTTAGAGATCTTGGGACATTACAATCCCAGGACGGAGCCTTCGACCATCGTGGTCAAAGAAGCCCGCGCGTATGACTGGTTGAGTAAAGGCGCACAACCTTCCGAAGCAGTTCAAGGGCTGTTCAAGCAGACGGGTCTGCTGGACCGCTTTGCCCGCTATAAAAATGGCGAATCGGTTGAAACGCTGACCGCCGAAGCGGAGAAAGCCGCGGCTGAACGGGTCACGATTGAAAAGACCCGTCGCAATTGATCCGGGCTTCCCTCTGAAGCACGTGCCATGAAAGGATTTGTTCGATGAAGGATCTGGTCGAATATATTGCGTGTTCTCTGGTCGAGAACCCCAAGCAAGTCCGTGTGAATCAGGAGCGCGTAGGCGGGCGCATTCAGATCTCCCTGCAGGTAGCCCGTGATGACATGGGGCGTATCATCGGCAAAAGCGGGCGGGTAGCCAACGCGATGCGGGTATTATTGCGCGTTGCTGCCGCGCGCGAGAATAAACAAGCCTCCTTGGATGTTATCGAGCCGCGATGACCAAAGTTCGGCGGAGTCGAGTACATTCTAATGAAAAACTAGGCTCGCCCGATCAGGGCGAGCCTGTCTACTTGGCGATTGCGAAGATACGCAAACCTCATGGGGTGACTGGTGAGATGCTGGCAACCGTCCTGACCGATTTCCCGCAAAGGATCACGCCCGGTCGCTCTTATTGGGTGGGCGCGGCACGCCAGGCGGTGACACTGGAAGCGATCCGTTTTGTCTCAAAAGGGATTCTGATTCGCTTCGCCGGGATTATGACCCCGGAAGCGGCTGGGATATATCGCAATCAGTATATCTATGCTTCTTCTTCGGATGTTCCCGAATTGCCGGAAGATGAATATTACCATCATGAACTCATCGCTCTTCAGGTCGTTGATGAGGATGGTCTCTTGGTCGGTGAAGTCAGCCAGATCATCACCACCGGCGCGAATGATGTTTATGTTGTAATTGCACCAGATGGTAATGAAATTCTGCTTCCAGCCATCGAAAGTGTGATTCTGCAAGTGGAACCATCCGAAGCTCGAATGGTTGTCCGCCTGCCCGAATGGGAATGATCTGCTAAGTATGGATGCGCGCAGGTTTTGGGTCGCCTTCAACCTGGTCAAGGGGATCGGCGCGGTTCGTTTGCGTGGATTGTTGGATCACTTTGGCGATCTGGAGAAGGCTTGGAATGCGTCTCCTGGAGCCTTGCGGTCTGCTGGGCTTTCCGAAAAGATCGTTGACCGTCTGGTTCAGGTCAGGTCTGGCGACCGGCTTGATCTTTGTATGGAGCGCATTGACAGTGGTGGCATCCAGGTCGTCACCTGGGACGATGCCAATTACCCCCCTCGATTGAAAGAAATTGACCAGCCCCCGCCGGTCATCTACGTCCGGGGAGCAATTTTGCCGGAAGATGACCTGGCTGTGGCAATGGTTGGCACGCGGCGCATGACCGTTTATGGTCGCCAGATCTGTGAAGAAGTTGCGGACTACCTGGCGCGCGCTGGTGTGACGATCGTTAGCGGATTGGCGCGTGGCGTGGATGGCGTTGCCCACCAGGCAGCCGTCAATGCTGGCGGACGGACAATCGCGGTGCTGGGTTGCGGCGTGGATTTGATCTATCCGCACGAACACAAGCGCCTGGCAGAGAAGATCATGCAACAAGGCGCGCTGGTAAGCGATTATCCGCCGGGCACGCCCCCAGAAAGCAGCAATTTCCCTCCCCGCAATCCGATCATCTCCAGGTTTATCGCTGGCAACCATCGTGGTGGAGGCTGGTGAAACCAGCGGCGCTTTGATCACGGCGACCTTCGCCGTAGAACAAGGTCGTGACGTTCTGGCGGTACCTGGAGCTATTCATTCACCCCAAAGCAAAGGCGCCAACCGCCTTATCCAGCAAGGTGCCCACCCACTAATTCGACCGCAGGATGTCCTGGACCTCTTGGATATACAAGTCAGGGGTCAACAAATTACCGCCCGGAAGATACTGCCATCGGATGATTTTGAAGCTGCCATCCTGGCTTGCATCGGAGATTCACCAACCCACTTGGATGATATCGGCGCCATGTGTGGCTTGCCAATCGAGAAAGTATCCGCTACACTCACGATGATGGAACTGAAGGGCATGGTTCAACAGATTGGCGGATCGAATTACTTGATCATGAGGGAAGCGACTTCGTTTTACGGAGATGAGTGAAGAGACTATGGAGCACGCTTACGCGATCATCATGGCTGGTGGGGGTGGTACAAGGTTATGGCCTCTGTCCCGCCGCTCGCGGCCGAAACAAATGCTGACTTTGGGGGGGCACCGCTCGTTATTTCAGATGGCAGTTGATCGCCTTGGTGGTCTGCTGCCGCCTGAGCGTATTCTGGTGGTCACCGTTGCAGAGCAGGCTGCGGCGCTGCAAGCCCAGGTGCCAGAGATCCCAAAAGAGAATTACCTGCTGGAGCCAATGCCTCGCGGAACTGCCTCGGTTGTTGGCTTGGCGGCGGTCGCGCTTCACGCCAGGGATGAACAGGCGGTAATGGCGGTCCTCACGGCTGACCATTATATCGATAACGAGACCGAGTTCCACTTCTTACTGCAAGACGGTGTGACTATTGCCCGTGAAGGCTATCTGGTGACGCTTGGCATTCCCCCCACATATCCTGCAACCGGTTATGGCTATATTCAACGCGGCAAGCGTGCTGGCGCCTATGGGCACCATATCGCCTACTCGGTCGTCCGCTTCAAGGAAAAACCATCCGAAGACCTAGCCAGGAAGTTCATCAAACGTGGTGATCATGACTGGAACAGTGGTATGTTCATCTGGTCTGTTTCCCGCATCTTGGAAGAATTCCAGGCGCACATGCCCGATTTTCATGCGCACCTTACTGAGCTTTCAGCTCATTGGGATGCCCGGGATCGGGATGCTGTTGTTCGAGAGGTCTGGACGCAGATCACTCCCCAGACCATTGACTATGGTATTATGGAAAAAACCGATCGCGCGATGGTCATTCCGGCGAACGAACTGGGTTGGAATGATGTTGGTAGTTGGGATTCACTTTTCGATGTCTTGCCATCGGACGAAAATGGCAACATCGTGATCGGCAAGAATATCCTGGATATGGACAGCCGGGATAGTTTGGTTCATGGTGAGAATTCTGACCGCATGATCGTGACCATCGGCGTCAGGGATTTGGTAGTGGTTGATGCTGGTGATGTTATTCTGATATGCCCAAAGACGGAATCTCAAAAAGTCCGTCAAATGGTCGCGTATCTAAAACAACAAAACAAGGATGAGTATTTATAGGAGGCGGTGTGGAAGCCTATTGTGTAAAGTGTAAAGAAAAACGTGAAATGCTCGATCCCCAGGCTGAATTCAACTCGGTGGGCGCTGCGATCACACGAGGCACCTGCTCCGTTTGTGGTACACGCATGTACAGGATCGGTAAAACTGATGCGCACGCCGGCATGGAGCCGCCCAAGCGAATGCCGCCCAAGCGTGAGGGAAAATTGGTGATCGTCGAATCGCCCGCCAAAGCAAAAACTGTCGGGCGCTTCCTCGGCAAGGGGTATACCGTCAAAGCTTCGGTGGGGCATGTGCGTGATCTCTACCGCTCGGAATTGTCGGTGGATGTTAACAATAATTTCGAACCCAAGTATCGCGTACCGAATGAAAAACGGGTTGTGGTCAAAGAACTGAAACAACTTGCCAAACAAGCCGAAGAAGTGTATCTGGCAACCGACCCGGACCGTGAAGGGGAAGCTATCTCCTGGCATTTGCTGGAGGCTGCCGAGATCGATAAGAAGATCAGTAAGCGGGTTGTCTTCCACGAGATCACCCAGGCAGCGATCGAAGATGCCTTCTCCCATCCGCGCAATATCAATATGAACATGGTGGATGCGCAGCAAGCCCGCCGCATCCTGGATCGCCTGGTTGGCTACAGTATCAGCCCGATCTTGTGGGAAAAGGTCCGCAGCCGCCTTTCAGCCGGGCGTGTGCAATCGGTTGCGTTGCGTCTCATCGTTGAGCGTGAGCGGGAGATTGAGGCGTTTGTGCCGGTCGAATACTGGACCATTGGTGCGGAGTTCAAACCCGAGGGGATCGACGCCAGTTATATCGCCCGCCTGGCAAAAATCGATGAAACTGATCCAGAACTGGGCAGTGAAGAGGCTGTAAAACCACTATTGGTGGATATGGAACAGGCTGGATACAAAATAAGCCGCATCAAGAAAAGTGAGCGTCGCCGCAAGCCCTCCGCGCCTTTCATCACCAGCACCATGCAGCAGGAGGCATCGCGCAAGATTGGCTATACGGCTCGCAGGACCATGGCGGTGGCACAGCAATTATATGAAGGTGTCGATGTCGGGGAAGGCGGTACGACGGGGTTGATCACTTATATGCGTACCGACTCCACCAATGTTGCCGATGTAGCGTTGAAGGAAGTCCGCGATCACATCTTGGCAACCTATGGTAAGGATTATTTGCCGGAGACACCCCCACAGTACAAAACCCGTGCAGCCGTCGCGCAGGAAGCGCACGAAGCCATCCGCCCCACCTCGGTGCTGCGTACCCCGGAAAAGTTGAAGGGTTATCTGGCGCCGGATCAGTTCAAAATGTATCAGTTGATTTGGCAGCGTTTTGTTGCTTC
>JABLXM010000134.1 GCA_013177815.1 Anaerolineae bacterium
GATCGTCGTCGATGGGCTACCGATTTTGACCATTTATGCCAACCCAACCCTGCATGAAAACCAATAGACGATCATTCATCGCAAATATGTTGCCCTGGTTGCTCGCTGCCCTCGTTGCGATGTGTTTTTCAATGTCCTGCCTGGTCTTCGTCTTTCAGAATTTTTTCGCCATTCGGCAGGGCGTACCGGTTCTAATCGTCATTGCCATATTGCTGACACCGCTGGTTCAATTGGTCACGGCAAGATACATCCAACCACGGTTGAAGACCACCCGGCTGTATCTCGCCTTGATCTTGTTGACTCTGGCGCTCATCTCGGCAATAGCGTTGGTCGTTCGCGCCCCTGAGGCAGTCATCACCGACCCATTGGATCACCTCGTGGCGCATAACCCGGCGCTCCAGCGCCTGGTCCAGTCTGAAATGAACTTGCGGGTTGATGTCACCGGTGAGAAAAACCCCCGCTCTGCCGGCGACGCAGTCGAACTGGGCTACCTGACATCACAGTATGGCGACATCAGTTTCAGCCAAATTGAATTGGCAGGTGATTGGGAGAGGACGGATTCCAGCCTGGCTACGCCCGGCGGCGAAGACACGGCGCTTGCCTGGCACGGTCACCCGGGCGAGAATCTGACGATGGTTTTCATCGCATCGCCAACTTCCGGCATCGTCGAAGTGCTGTGCGGTGATGAAAAACAAGTCGTCGATCTCTTTAGCGATGAGCAGAAAGACCTGATCGTGGAATGTACTTATGCGCGGCAATCGCTTTCCCTCTTGAGCAGTTTGTTCACATTCAGCCTGGTTGGCTGTGCGGTCTTTCTGATGCTGCTGTTCTTTGCCTTCCTATCCGGCAAGGGGGAAAAAAGCGCCCTGGCTCAGGTAATTGTGCCGTCCTTCTTCGTGCTCTACCTTCTGCTCGGTTTGTGGGTATACCAGGATTACGGGCTCTCGACCGATGAACCGGCGCAGAGGGCGCATGGCATGGTCTCCGCGAAGTACATCGTTCAATCGATTGACCCGGGCTTCAGGCAGGGATTGCTGAATAGTTTTCCAGATTTGAAAACCTACTGGAGCAAAAGTTACGGCGTCGCGTTTCACCTGCCGCTGGCAATGTTCGAGATACTGACGGATTTCTCCGAAGTCAGCCAGATGTGGCTGTTCCGGCATTACGCCACCTTTCTGTTCTTTTTCTTTGGGACGGCAGCCTTCTACCGTCTGGCGCGTGAAAAGTTGGATAACTGGATGCTTGGCTTGTTGGGAACAGCCTTCCTAATCCTGTCACCACGCATTTTCGCCGAATCCTTCTATAACGTCAAAGACACCACCTTTTTGGCGGCGTTCACAATCGCGCTCCTGTTTGGATTCCGCTACTGGCGCAAACCCAACCTGCTTGATGCTGCCTTGTTCGGCGCGGCTGCTGCGTTTGCAACCAACGTGCGCATCATTGCCAGCCTGCTGGTGATCGGCGTCATTGTTTACGCCTTGTTACGTCGAGCGCGCCCGTTGGGTAAGCTCTGGGTCACATCGGTCGCAGTCATGTTGGTCTACCTGCCAGTCCTTTTCATGCTATGGCCCGCCTCCTGGGGTGATCCGCTGAGCATGTTCGCCCAATCGTTCAGCACATTTTCCGATTACACCCGCTGGGATGGCATGATCATGTACCGCGGTGAATTGATCCGCGGTCAAAACCCACCGCTGGGCTACCTGCCGGTATGGATCACCATCACGACCCCGGCGCTTTACCTCATCCTCTTCATCGCTGGCGCAATTTCCGCATTTGTACGGGGTATCGGGTCATTCAAGCATCTCTTCCAGGATGAAGCTGGCGAAGACCTGGTCTTTTTGGCTCTGGTATGCCTGCCGCCCCTGGCAGCCATTGTGCGCGGGTCGACGCTATACAGCGCCTGGCGCCACTTTTTCTTCATCTATCCGCCCTTGCTCATCATCGCATTGGTTGGGCTGAAATCCGTGTGGACCATGACCGTGGAGCGCATACACAACTCCTGGCAGCGAGTCGTTCAGGCGTTGCTGGTGTTCACGATCAGCGCATCCATATTCACCACTGCAAGGTGGATGATCATCAATCACCCATACCAAAATACATTCTTCAGTGCTATGGCGTCCGCCTTCGGCGGCAGCCAGGGTTTCGAACGCGATTACTGGCGCTTGTCGGTGCGCCAGGGCTTGGAATACGTACTGGAAAATGATGATCGTCAACAGATCAATATCCGGGTGGAGAACTGGCTGGTGCAATTGGTCGAGATCCTGCCGGCGGATGATCGTGCCCGCCTGCAATTAACCCGCCCCAATGGCGAATCGCCGGATTATCTCTTCCGCACTTATCGTAACCCCTTTGGCAACTATCCTGACGACAAATTCCACGAGATCGTAGTGGACGGGTTGCCCATCCTGACGATTTACGCCCTGCCCGGCGAACCGGGCAACCCATAAATGTTTTCCATATTCATGGAAACATTGATACAATTTACCTGACCGAGGAACCCATCCAGCAGATAGCACACCCGGTCTACGCAATTATCAAGTTCTTGGAGGTGCAGCGTGAATATCAGTGTCATCGTTCCGGTCTTGAATGAAGCAGGTACGCTCGAGGAGCTCAGCTCGCGTATCCAGACGGTTATGGATCAGATCAGGATCGATGATTTCGAGATCATCTTCATCGATGACGGCAGTAAAGACGACACGTGGGAAACCATCGATTCACTGGTAAAGAATGACCCAGGGCATATCAAAGCCGTTCGCTTCCGGCGCAACCTGGGCAAATCCGCCGCGCTCAGCGTCGGTTTTCAGATGGCGCAGGGAAATATCGTTTTTTCGATGGACGGAGACCTGCAAGACAACCCGGAGGAGATCCCAGCCTTCCTTGAAATGTTGGATCAAGGCTATGATCTAGTCTCCGGCTGGAAGAAAGATCGTAAAGACCCGCTCATAAAAGTCATTTCATCTCGCTTTTTCAATTTCATCACCAGCACATTCTCGGGGCTCAAACTGCACGACTTCAATTGCGGCTTCAAAGCCTACCGACGCAAGACACTACGCCACCTGCAATTATATGGCGAACTACACCGCTACATTCCGGTCATGATCCATAACATGGGTTATAAAGTAGGCGAAATTCCAGTCCTGCACACGCCGCGCCGGTCCGGGAAATCCAAATATGGCATGGAACGCTATGTCCGCGGCTTCCTGGACTTCCTGACGGTTGTGACACTGACGAACTTCAACCAGCGCCCCGGGCACCTGTTCGGCGGGCTGGGCTTCTATATCGGTGTCGTTGGCGTCGGCATCCTGATTTACCTGGCGATCCTGTGGTTCCTCGGTGGTCGACCGATCGGCAACCGCCCACTATTCTTCGTTGGCATTCTAGCCACCGTCATGTCGGTACAATTCATATCATTCGGGTTGCTGGCGGAAATGCAGCTCCGTAACACCCGGCGGGAAGAGGAACACCAATTCATCGAGGAACGGATCGGCTTCAAAGACCAGTGAGACCGGGAGGATGCCGGATTACTTTCGGGGCAGCCCCTCTTGATCACTCAGCCCCAACACAGCCAGGTACTGATCCACCACCCGACCGATCCGAAATTGATCCAACCACGCCGTATCGACCATCGGGTGGTCGCCAGCCAGTACGCCCAGGATGGCTTTTGCCATCGCATCCGCATCACCAACCGGCACCAATTTACCAAAACGCCCATCGTCCAAAATCTCGCGTGGTCCGGAAGGGCAATCCGTGCTGACCACCGGACATCCGCTCGCCAGCGCCTGGATCAACACATTGGGTAAGCCTTCCAGGTTCGAGGAGAGAACGAAGACAGACGCGCGCGCCATATAGGCGAAGGGCGCCAGCGCTTGCCCCGGCAATATAATGCGGTCAGCCAGGTTCAAGCGATAGATCGACATCTGCAACGCCGAACGCTGCTCGCCTTCGCCAAAGATCACCAGGCGCGCATCGCATTGACTGGAAATCTGATCGAAGGCTCGGATCAGGAGGGGGAAATTCTTGCGGTCGACCAGGCTGCCCATGCCCATGATTATCGGCGGCTGACCTGGTGCGAACCAGGGGTGTTCGACTTGTTCCAACTTCAGCACATCCAGATCGTCCGGCAGGGCTGGATTATAGATCACTGTGATCCGGCGCGAGTCGATGCTGGCGTAGTATCGCATGTCATCCGCCACGCCATGTGAGACAGCCACCAATATATTCGCACGGGGGAACAACCAGCGCAACAGCAGCCGCTCCACCACTTTCTTCCACCCCGCCCGCGGCATCTGGGAAGGCGTGTTGGCTTCGCGTACCAGTATCAACGTTTTCACCCCTGCCAGCCAGCGCGCCAGGATGGCGATACTGCTCATCAAGTCGAGCGTCGAAAGCAACGCATACGGACGATATTTTCGCAGGTATCGTACCAGCTTGAACAGTGACCCACTCTCGCTGCCTGCCGCCAGGTCCATCAAGACCACGCCTTGCGGAACCTGGTGAACGAGCGCGCCTTCCGCGCGCGTGACGACCAGGTGAACTTGGTAGCCCCGTTGTGCGAAACTGTCCGCTAGGGTGAGGAACACCCGCTCCGCTCCGCCCATGCCCAGGTCCGGCAGCAACAGGCTGATCAAGCGCTTACCCGCAGCAGATGAATCCAACGCACTCATGAAATTACTATACCGCAAATCGCCGATTATTCAACGCATCGTGATCAACAAAATCCATTGACGATCAGGCGTCATCAGCCGCATGAAGAACGTCTCCGCTATCCCCCTTATCCGTCTTCACCAACAGCAACCCCAAGCCATAGATGCCAAGGATGAATGCCGGGTACTGGTAGCGAAACTCCTGTCCAAAGTTGACGAAGATCAAGGTGATCGCATGCGCCAGTAACGGCGTCAGGGCGAGAAAAAAGCGATAATCCTGCCGACGCACCGCCAGAATCCCCCAGCAAAATAATGCGGCGTACAGGTAATACGCTGGACGCCAGGTCAGGTTGTAGATCATACTGTTTTCGCGTTGATCGAGATAACGCAGCCAGGCTTCTAGGAACGCTGCCAGCCGCGGTAGGTGTGAATCCTGCTGGATGCCGAGCGAATTGTCCACCACCCACTTTCCGGTGTCCAGGTCGAAGGCGCTTTCCACCAGGTACGAGCGCGCATCCACCCGCCACACCAGCTCGCTGGCGCAAAGCATGTGGCGCAGATCGACCCCCGGCGCAGCAACGAACAAGCGCATCAGCAATTGAGTCGCCTGGGAGGTATGGTCTTTCATGTAAGCGCGGTCGAATTGCGGGTTAAAGAACAGATTGTTGACCGTGGCGCAATTGTAATTCGACCACTCGGAAGGCGGCAGCATTTGATACAGGAAGGCGCGCTCTTGATCACTGATCGGCGTCCCAGCCGCGTAATGCGCCGCTAGGTGATGGAGCGTGATCTCATTCACTTTATAACGCGCCGTGTTATTGACATCCAGCAGACGGTAGACCGGACCCATGAATATTGCCAGCGATAGAACTGTCAGCGCCAGGCTCGCCAGCAGGCGCCGCCAACGGTGCGGGTAGAGCAGGACCAGCACGCCATAACTGACCAACGGGACGAACAACCCATTCTGCCGAAAGAGCACAATCGCGATTGCGACCACACCCATGCTGACCCAGTTGTGTTCGACCTCCAACCAGGCGCCGTTCGTTTGCACGATGCGAAGAAATATGATCGTCAACCCAAATACAGATAGCGCATACGGGACATCCTTCCAAATCGTGTTGACCGTCAAGATGTTCGGCAGCGCCGTTGCCATTAAGATGGATACCAACCAGGGCACCCAGAACGGAACGCCCAATCGATCCAGGAAACGCAAACCCCAGGCGATGATGACGGCAAATGCCAGCACCTGGCATACCGCCACGACCGCCGGTGAGCGCACCACCAGCGTCAGACCCGCTATTAACAGGATATATAAGACCGAGTGCCAATCATCATAGCCACCCTGCCAGGCTTGTTGGAAATGGGTCATGCTGTCTGGGCTGAGCAGCCCGGGTGATAAAGCCAGCAAGCCGGCGCCCCAAACCAGCACCATTGGCAGCGCGTATAATAACCAGTAGCCTTTATAATCGGTCAGCCTGCCCGCCGGTTGGAGTAGCACGGCTGCCAACGCCCGCAACCGGCGCCGGTGTTTCCTGCCGATTGCCACAAGCAACCTGTTTAACAACACCCCTGAAACCAGTAAAATAATGAACAGGACGGCAAATTGCGAAGCGATCGAAGTCACTCGCTCGACCAGCACCGGGTCGAATTTTAAATATATCACTTCCTTGCCCGCGGTCGGCGCGTACAGGTCAAAATCCTCTGGCTCTTGCCCGTTGACCGACACACCCGCCATGCCGCATGCCGGTCCGGTGCTGAATTCGATCACAGCGTAAAGACCGGTTCGCCCTTGCCAGGCAATGCTCGCCGGGCGATCCTGGCTTTCCAGGTGGTAAGAATCCGCATCCGTGCGGGTCCAATCACCCGTCACCTGGAACTGGCTGAAACTGGTATAGCCGAACTGATTATCGAACAACGAGATTTCGAGCGCCTGTCCATCCGACTTGGCGTTCTTCTGCTCCAACGCGGTGATATGGATATCGTTGACCGGATAGAATAAGGTGTTGAAATACTGCCTGCCAGAACGGCTGGTCACAAGAATGATCAACACTGATGTAATCGCGCAAATCAACGCAAGGATACGGAAATTCCGTTCGCCGACAACGGAACGCGCCTTCGGCAGTGACCGAATCACCACATACGACAACAGCCATGCCAGAACCATGACCGGTAATGTATAAGCCATCCGGCGCAAGCTCAAGAACGGGTAATCTTTTTGAATGATACTGATGAAAATGAAGTTCGTAGCCAATAAAGATAGAACCAGGGACGACAGCATCACCCCCAGGCTGAACGGTTTGGAAAACAATCGGGGGATTCTCATCGCCTTCATGGCATGATCATTTTGAGTTGTTGGCTCACATCGTCCGCCGTCCGCTCCGGCTATTTCGGGATCGAGTAGACCGTCAGGATCGGCAGACCGTCGACCACGATCTCGAATTCGAACTGGTACGGATATTCTTTGAACGGGTTGCGATAGATGCGCAGGACATAATCGGGATTCTGGTCGGTGCCGCCCATCAATTCCAATCGTTCGCGCTGCGCTGCCGTCAGGATTTCGGCGTGCAGGGTGGTTCCGCCATCGGTCGAATATGAGATCCCCACGCGGTCATCGCCGGCGAGGATGCGCTCCAAGCCCTGCCGGAGGGAAAGACCCCAATAATCCCGTTCAAAGTTCTCCCTGCCACCAAATGCCGCCACCATCGGGTCGCTGAAATAAGCGTACTGGTACGGGTGGTTAACGTACATCCAATATCCTGTGAAGATCATTGTGCCGCCGACCCATAACGAGAGCAGCGCGGTCAGGATGGTGCGCAAAGGCAGCCGCACGCGCCGGATGACCTGCTTGATGGCGAATTCCAACCCACACAACGCCAGGACGATGAACGACGAATAAATGAAAAAGAAATGCCGCCAGGCAGTGTACAGGGTGGATTGCATGATGATGGCAGCCAACACCGGCAGCACTGTGATGCCGAAGAAGACCAGATCTTCGACCACTTCGTTTTGCAGCAGGCGTTTGATCGAACGGAGCGCCTTGGATAGCGTTGCGACCACGCCGGCACCAAACAAGGTCACGTACAGCAGGGGGGTCGTGATCGCGATCCACACCGGGATATATTCAGCCGGCACATTATTTCCCCTGATCGGTTCTCCCCGGAACATGATGACATAATCGAAACGGGTGTAATCAGAAAAGACCGTGAAGGTCTCGGTCACCAACCCAATCGGGTTTTCCCAGGTTGCTGGCCAAAGCAGGAACACGAAAAAGCCATAAGTTAGTCCCATCACCAGCGCGCTAAGCCATACGGTCCTGATCGAGCGCGCCCGCAGGGCAGCATAAACAAGCCCCAAGCCCACCAGCAGGACCGTCACGACGCGAATATTGGTGGCAAATGCGGCAGTGCTACCGAACAAAACGGCGTTGACCATTACCGGTCGCCGCCAATAGCGGAACGCGAACAGCAGCGCAATCGTGAAGGCAGCCAGGAAGGCAGTGTCCTTGACGTTATAGAAGGATTCGGCGAAGATGCGCGGCGAAAGGACGTAGAAAATCGCCCCAACCAGCGCCAGCCATTGATCTTCGAACTTCTCGCTCAACAATTTGTAGAACGCCGCCACGCCCAAGTAGAAGAACAAAAACGTAGCGAAATGCCGGAACAACCATAAATCACGTGTATCCGAGAAATTGATCAGCGCGTCGGCGAACGCCAGAGGCATGGTAAAGGCGACGCCATAATTCCTGCTACGGTAGGTTGGCAGGTCCGGCACATTTTCGAAGGCGTCCAGCGTGAAGTCGGGGTCGATCTTTTGCGCGACGTACCTTGCCGAAACCATGCCATGCCGGCGCTGCGCCGGTTCGTCCCAGGAAAGCCCGTAATCCTGGTAGGCGAACATCCCAACCACGAGGTAAGCCAGGAAGAATAACACAACCACGGCTTTCCAGCGCGCATCGACTTGATCGCAGCGCTGCAACAAGATGAACAAGGTCAACAGCAAAAAGCCTGCAACGACCACAAAGCACATGGCAATGACTACTTGGGCGTACCCATATAATTGCACCTGGTAGTCCAGATCGACAATGACCTCATTTTCACTCGCCGCGTAAAGGTCGACGGTTCGGGTCTGACCCTGCCAGGAGAGTTCGACCATGCCAGCTTGCGGCGAGGATTGAAAAACCAGTCTTGCGTCGCTGCCGGGTCGACCGCGCCAAGTCAACGCCGCCGGCGCATCGCCGGCTGTCGCCACACCGCGATCATCGCGCGTCCAATCTCCCTGGTAGTCAAAAGCCTGGAAGCTGACATCCCCATTCTGGGTCGTCATATAGTACAGAACCACCTGGCTGTCGCCGGCTGCCGGGTTGCGCTCACCGGTCACGTTGATCGAGAGATCTGTCTCCTGCAGAAACGCCCGCTGTAAGTAGGGGTTCTTGAAATATATCTTATCGACCATCGCAGGCAACAACCCGGATGGCGCCCGCAAGACCGTCACGATTGCACCGGTCAGGGCGAACACCAAGAAGATCAACCGAATAATCCACCCGTGGACTCTCAAGCCAGGCAAGATCACCCGTCTCAATACCACCCGAACCAGCAGTGTGGTAACGACCGAGATCGCCAGGAACGGCAGGATGAATTGGGTTATGGAATAGAAATTGGCGAATATTAAAAGATAGGATGCGATGCCGAAGCAGGCAGCGATTCCGGCGGCGAGCAGCCAGATTATGGTATTCCCACTCGAAAAACGTTTGACCGCACCCGGTCGATGCGGCGTCAAGTGTTGTCCCATACCATAAACCGGTCGGAGAATGTATCATCAATACGGTGATGTACCAGTAACTGCTCACGAATCTGCATCAACATGATCCTCTTGGTTCTTCCCTGCGCCTGGGACGAATAGAAAGCCGAGAAAGAACGGTGCGATCAAGTACGCCGGGAATTGGTAACGCAGGTCTTGCGCCACGTTGACCATGAAGAGGGTGAGGCTGTGCACCAACAGCGGGGTTAGAATGTAGAGATAGCGCCGCTCTCTCCGGCGAATCGCGAGCACGATTCCCAGAATGATTGCAGCGTAAAGCCGCAGCGCCGGACGCCAGACCAGGATGTAGACGATCAGGTTGCCCTGGTCGATATTGGTGTGCCAAGTGTATAGCCACGCCGCCAGCCGCGGGAAGAACGACTTTTGAACGATACCCAGGTCGTTGTTGACCACCCACTTGCCGCTGGGCAGCAGGAACGCGGATTCCATAAAATAGGCTTTGGGAACCGGACTCCACACCATTGAACTGGCGCAAAGGATATGATCGATATCCACACCCGGGTCAGCCAGGAACAAGCGCGCCAGGATGCGCAAGCCATACAGGCTGTTCTGGTTGTAATAATCGCGGTCGATGACATCGGTCTGGTACCAAAGGATATTATGCAGGGTGCAGTCGTACTGCGCCCATTGTGATGCGGGCATCACTTTGTACAGGAAGTCCGCTTCTTCTTTGGTCAAAGGTGTTCCAGCATTGATATGCGCGCCAAGGTGATGGACGATGATGGCATTGACCTTATAGGTCTCGGTATCGACCTTGAGCATCTGGTAAACGGGCCCAGTGAATATCAGGTAGCTTACCAACGTAATGGCGAAACTCGCCAGAACAGCTTCCCACCGCTCACGGTACAGTATTACCAGAACGATGAAACTGGCGATCGGCACCAACAATCCATTCTGGCGCAATAAAATGATCAGGACAGAGACCAGCCCCAGCGCGATCACATTGCCTTTTCTGTCCAGCCATTTGCCATCGCTGTGGATCGTAAACAACAGGAACAATGTCAAAGCCAGCACCGCAATGCTGTAGGGGATATCCTTCCAGATTGTGATCACGTTGAACGCCACCGGCAGCGAGAGCGCCATCATTACAGAGATCAGCCACGGCACCCAGCGCGGCGTGTTGGTCCGGTCGAAAAATCGCAACCCCCATGCAACCGTCAGCGCCAGGCACAGGATCTGGAACGCCGCCACAATGGCGGGCGACCTTGTGAAGGTCGTCAACCCCGCCAGTAATAGTGTGTACAAGACGGCATGCCAATCGTTATAGCCGCCGTACCACGCCTGCCGGAAATGGGCGATGCTATCCGAGCCGATCAACCCGGGCATCAGCGTCAGCAGGCATAACCCCCAGGACAGCAACATCGGCAGCGCGTACAGCAGCCAGGCGCCTTTACGCGTCGTAGTACGTCTTGGGTAAGCCCAGGGAAGCGTGCTGGCATAGAGAACCAGCAAATAGACCGGGACGATGATCAGGTTGAATTGGAACCAAATGGCGAAAGCCCGGTCCAACAGAGATGGCGGGAAATCATAGACCACCGTTTTCTCACCCGCCCGCCGCGTGTATAGATTGATCGTTTCCAATTCCCCGTTATTGATACCGATCTGCACCTTTCCGGCATCCGGTCCGGTGCGAAACGCAATCTCGGCATTTTCGCCCGTCCGTCCCTGCCAGCGCAACCCGGCAGGCTGTTCCGGATTCTCCAGCCGGAAGGCGTTACGATCGGTGCGCGTCCATTCGCCCTCGATGGCGAACTGGCTATAACTGGTGTAGCCAAACTGGTTGTCGAACCGCACCAATTCAATTGTGTAGCCAGATGAGCGCGCATCTTTTTCGACCGGCACATTGATCTCGATGGTCTGGATGGGGTAAAGCAACTCATTCTTTTGTGCATTGGTGGTCTTGTTGGTGTTCAGCAACGCGACCAAATAAACCGTCAGCAAGAAGCAAACCAGGAACAGTTGGATTTTTTTACGCCGGTCGATCTCACGCAGCCATATCCGGCGGGAGGAGACCCATTCGATCAATGCGTAAATTGCTAATGTCAGCACCACGAGTACTAGCGACGCAAGCGCCAGACTGCTCCGGCTGATAAACGGCAAATCGTGCTGGATGAAATGGGTGAAAATTGTGTTTGCGGCAGGCAGCGCAAGCAACAATGCGATGATCAGGTTTCCGGGCGCGCTCTTGAGACGTTTCAACATAGATCGATTAGTTCAGGGGAATTTCCAATCAGCAGGCGGTCGATACGCCGGTACTCTCGCTTGAAGCCATTCGCAGGGCACATCAACCATGACGCCTATTTTGATTACCACGTTTGAAATAATCCTGCCGGACGCTAAGGATGCTCGAGATTTCCAGCAGCCGGTAATTGGTGATGGTCACGATCGACCCAATCGTCAACAACACCATGCCAACGATGACAAGTGACGACGCCAAAACGGCTTTAGGAACGCTGAACACGTATTGGAATTCTATATATTCCCTGATCGGGAAATATCCAATGACCAGCGCGGCAGCAAATACCGCCAAAGCGATCGAGCCGAAGAACGTCAACGGCTTGTAGGCGACCAGCAATTTCAGGATCTTCAGCAGCACCCGATAGCCGTCCCGGAATGTGTTGAGTTTCGACGGGCTATTCTCCGGACGCTCACGATAATGGATATCCACTTCGTGAATGACGAAACGCCGGTACAACAACTGCATCGTCATCTCAGTTTCGATATCGAACCCGATCGCTACGATCGGTAGTTCAGCCGCTATTTCGTCGGTGAAGGCGCGATAGCCGGACATCGGGTCGGTCAATTTTGTCTTGAAGATCAGGTTGATCAAACCGCAAACCATCTTATTGCCGAAGATGTGCATGGGGCGAAAGGCACGATTATCGAAGGATTCCAGCCGGCGACCCACCACCATATCCGCCTTTTCATCATATAACGGCTGCAGCAACTGGTGAATATATTCCGCCGGATAAGTATCATCGCCATCAACCATGACGTAATAATCCGCCTGAATCTTGCGCATGATGGAGGCAACCACAAAACCCTTGCCCTGGCGTTTTTCATACAGGACACGCGCGCCTGCTTCCTTCGCGAGTGCATCCGAACCATCGGTGGAATTATTGTCGATCACGATGATTTCAGCGTCGGGCAATTCCTGTTTGAAATCATTGATGACCTTGACAATGGTCGGCGCTTCGTTGTAGCACGGAATTGTGACAGCAATCTTACTCTTCATCATCTACCATGAGGATCAATATCGTTCTCCATTATACATTCAACACGCACCCATGACTCGTGCGTTGAAGCAGCATGTGCTCAAATGCGAGATGCGCCCAAGCGGTGCAAATCGAACCCGGCATGCGCCCACGGCTGGGGTTCCAGCGCGTTGACCGCATCGAAGATCAGCCGGGAGGTCGTAATGGTTGCCAGTTCCCCCGGCAGCAGTTTGCGGAAAGGCGCGTGCCCCACCAGCAGCAGCACCAGTTCACAATCCGCAACTGCCACAGCCAATGTCTTTGCCGTCCGGACGCCGGGCAGGGTGAAATCATCATCCATCGGCTCGAAGACGCTGACCTGCGCCCCTGCCTGGACCAGCAACTCGACGATCTTGACAGCAGGGCTCTCCCGCAGGTCATCCACATCCGGTTTGAACGCCAGTCCCAGCACAGCAATGCGCCTGCCGCGCAGGTCGCCGTCCATCATCGCCCGGATGCGGTCGACCACAAAAAGCGGCTGGTCATCGTTGACCCGGCGGGCGGTCTCGATCAGTGGGGTGATATCGGGCGCAGCTTTGACCAGGAACCACGGATCCACGCTGATGCAATGCCCGCCCACGCCCGGTCCCGGGTTGAGTATCTTGACGCGTGGGTGGCGGTTGGCGATGTCGATGGCTTCCCAAATATCGACGCCAAAACGCTCCGCCAGGCGCGAGAATTCGTTGGCGATGGCAATGTTGATATCGCGATAGGTGTTCTCCATCAGCTTGACCATCTCTGCGGTGGTGGCATCCGTCAGCACGATCTCGCCGGTGACGAAGGTGCCATAAAGGTCGCGCGCCGCCTCGGCGGATGCGCGGTCCACCCCACCCACCACGCGCGCGTTCTGGCTCAGTTCGCGTATGATCTGCCCCGGCAGCACCCTTTCAGGGGAATAGGTCAGGTGAAAATCCTGACCGGCTTTCAACCCCGAGCGCTCCAGGATGGGCACCACCACATCCAGCGTCGTGCGCGGCGGCGAGGTCGATTCCAGCACCACCAAGTTGCCGCGCCGCAACACCGGCACGATCGATTCCGCCGCGGCGACCACGGCGCTCAGGTCGGCGCTTTTATCTTCATGGAATGGGGTTGGCACGGCAATGATGAAGGCGTCCGCTTCCGCCGGCTTGTCCTGCACTACCAACCGCCCAGAGCCGACCGCCTGCTGCACCAGCTCCCGCAAGCCCGGCTCGTGAATGTGCGCCTGCCCGTTTTGCAGGCTGCGCACCACCTCCATATTCACATCCACCCCGGTGACGCGCATCCCGCGCGCGGCAAAGGTGCTGGCAGTGGGCAGTCCAATGTAGCCCAGCCCTAGCACGCAGATCGACTCGAACTTCACACCCGCTCCTTGTAGACCGCCGTCATGTCCCGCCATTATATCACCGCAACACGGCTGGGCGCGCTGCTCGCCAACAGCGTACATCCAGAGGTATAATAACCTTATATCCACCCAATCATTAGGAACGACATCCCATCGGGAAGAAACGCTCGTATAGATACAAATCCCTCCGGCAATTATGATTTACGACCCAGTGGAATAAATATGCTGACCAAGCGATTCAACCTCCTGTTTGACCGTTTGCTGCGCAAGACCTGGACTGAAGAACAGATCAACAAATACATCGGGGTCTTCAAACGCTGCTACTTTACTTACGCCACCGATACATCGCTGCGCGAACGTTCCGCCTCCGGCGGCAGCGTGACCGCGATGCTGGCATATATGCTGCAGAACAAAATGATTGGTGGGGCAGTGGTGGTACGGTCGGTCGTCCAGGAAGGCAATAAGGTACGACCGGAATTTTTCATCGCCCAGACAGTCGAAGAACTCAAGAGTGCTCAGGGCAGCAAGTACAGCGCGGTCTATTTTTCCAGCCAGGCAATCCCGCTAATCAAAGACTTCGGACGACCCGTTGCAGTCGTGGCACTCCCTTGTGATACCCGCATTCTTCGACAGGCGATGCGTCACGACCTGGCGTTGCAGCAGAATGTCAAGTTGATCATCACGCTATTTTGCGGACACAATAGTGAGCCCGAGTTGACAGACCACGTCGTCAAGAAGTTACAGCCGGATGATCACCCATTGGTTGAATACCTCTACCGCATCGGGCACTGGCGGGGGCAGCTTCAGGCAACTTATGAAGGCAACCAGGTTGTGACGAAACCGTTCACATATTTTTCAAATTACCAAAACCTGTTCTTCTTCGCCCAGAGGAAATGCCACCATTGTTATGACCACACCGGTTACTACGGCGATATCTCAGCCGGCGATATCTGGTCGTTGCGCATGAAGAACGAACCCATCAAACACACCGCCATCATCACCCGCTCCGCCGTCGGCGATCAATTGGTGGCAGAGATGTTCGAAAAGGGCATCCTGACCGGGCAGGAGGCTTCCATCTCAGAGGTGTGCGATGGTCAGGCGCGTATCCTGCCTGCCCATTACAATATCAGCGCCCGCTCCAAACTCAACTGGCTCACCAAAGAGCGCATCAAGGACCCGGTCAAGGAAAAAGTCAGGTTGCACGACTACATCGTCGCCGCTCTCAACCTGTTCAATGAGCGCCTCTCGCGCACCACACGCGGCAGGAAGATCATATTCGCCACGCCGAAACCGTTGATCCGTCTATATCTGGTTTTCATCAAATTCCTGGAGAGTTTCTAGATTATGAAAACGCCACCAACCATAGGTGTCATCGGTGGATCCATCTGGGGCAACCGCGGCGCCGAATCGATGCTGGTTACCACCATCGGCATGGTGCGGCGCAAACACCCTGACGCCAAATTCGTTGTCTTCTCGTACCTGCCCAAGAAGGACCGCACCCTCATCACGGATAAATCCATCCAGGTGGTCAGCGCCAAACCGGCTTCGCTGGTGTTGCGCATTTTCCCCTTCACCGTCCTGCTGTGGTTCTTCAACTTGTTTGGCATCCGCCTGCCGGACTCTTTGCTGACGAATGTCACCCGCGCGCTGCGCCGCTGTGACCTTTTGCTGGATATCAGCGGCGTCTCGTTTGTCGATGGGCGCGAGATCTTCATTGCCTTCAATATCCTGACCATTCTGCCAGCCATGATGTTGAAGATCCCGGTGGTCAAACTGGCGCAGGCGCTTGGACCGTTCAAGAACCCGTTCAACCGCGCGGCGGCGCGCGTCTATCTTCCGCGCTGCCAGCATATCTTCTCGCGCGGCGACCACACCTCGCAAAACCTCGACAGCATCGGCATCAAGAATTACAGCCGTACCGCCGATATCGCCTTCCTCTACCAGCCGGAATTCAGCCTCTCGGTCGAAAACGAAGAGCAAACCAGCACATTGTTGGTGGAATTAGAACAAGTCAAGAAAACCGGAGGGCGCCTCATTGCCATCTCACCCAGTTCGCTGGTCTACGAAAAATCCAGCAAGAAGGGCGACGATTATCCGGGCAGGCTGCTCAACCTGGCGCGGGAATTGAGCACCCCGGAGACGCACTTCCTTTTCCTAGCAAATTCAACCCGTGAAGGCTCCAACAAGACCCGCAACAACGACCTGCTGGTGGTGGAACGCCTGATGCACCGCGCTTTGATCAGCCTGTCACCGGATGACTTCGGCAAGACCCACTGGGCGAACTGGGATATCAATACTGCCGGGCTGCGCCAGATGATCGCGCGTTGCGACCTGCTGGTGACCTCGCGCTTCCACGGCATGGTCTCGGCGTTATCCCTGGGCGTACCGACCCTGGTCATCGGTTGGAGCCATAAATATGCCGAAACGATGGCAGACTTCGAGATGGAGCGTTTCGCATCCGATTTCGGCGATCAAAAGGTTAGCCTGGTCGACCTGGCGCAGGAACTTCTTGGCAACGATCAGCTCATACGCAAACAATTGCATGAAAAACTAAGCCACGTCCAGGAGCTTTCCCAAACTCAGTTCGATTACCTGGAGACCCTCATCCATTGAACCAAAATAAATCGAACCAAAATAAATGGCTGACCGTGGTTAAGCGCGTTTGGACAGCCATGATCATCCTGGGATTGGGCTATTACTTCTCGAAAAATTATCAGGGGATACTCCAACACCTTCAATCCATCTCTTGGGTTCAGTTCCTGCTCTCAGCCGCCTTGCTGGTGATCGGCAAACTCTTCCTGGCAGAGATGAGCCGCCTTTCGGTGCTTGGCGACCAATGGCGCCCCACCTACAAAAAAATGCTCCACCTGTATTCGACCATCCAATTATCGAAGTATCTGCCCGGCGGCATCTGGCACTTTGTCGGTCGCTTTGGCGTCTACCGCGTGAACGGCATGGACAATCACGATGCCAGCCGATCCATCATTGTCGAAAATGTCTGGTTGATCTCATCCGCGCTGCTATTTGGCGGGGCAATCAGCCTGACCAATGAATCGATCCTATCGCTGATCGGTCTGACGCCTTCCAGTCTCCTGAAACTTATCCTAATCCTGGCTTGCCTGGTCATCTGGATCATCGTCAACCTGGTCATCAATCACATTTTTATCAAACGAAAGGAAAACGCGCTCACGGTCGTGCGCCAGATCCTGATCCAAAGCACTGTTTGGCTGTTCATCGGTCTTTCGTTCTTCGTCCTGCTTCCCCCGGATCGCATGAACCTGCAAACCGCATCGCTGGCGACCGGCGGCTTTACCATCGGTTGGGCAGTTGGTTACGTTGCCATCTTTGCGCCCAGCGGAATCGGCGTCCGCGAAGCAATCATCACCGCCATTCTAGCCACCCAGCTCTCGCCAACCGAGGCGGCACTGTACGCCGCCATCAGCCGGATAGTATGGGTTGTGACTGAAATCTGCCTGGGGATATTCGCAGAGCTTGTGTTGGGATCCGGTAATTTGCGAAAGTTCTTTTCCCGAAAACAGGAAGAAGACATCGCCGCCTGAAGGACATGCTTCCCGCGCGTCCGCCCCTCGCGAAGAAAACCGAACCCTCCGAAGGTTTCGAACCTTCGGAGGGTTCGGGGATTCACTACCCTCCTTAGTGCCTCGGCGCCTTTGTGGTCAATTGTCAAATTCCGAGCCGTACAACCGCTTGTGGATCGCGCTCAGCGCCCA
>JABLXM010000135.1 GCA_013177815.1 Anaerolineae bacterium
TCTGGAAGTATGGAAATTTGCCCTGGATTACTGCGATTTGCTCTACGATCTCTCAGACAATTTACCCAAAAATGAAGATTTCAACCTCAAGGTTCAAATACGGCGGGCGGCAACCTCCGTTTGTTTAAATATCGCAGAAGGCTCCACCAGTCAAACGAATGCAGAACAAACCAGATTCTTGGGGATGGCGATACGCTCGTTGATCGAGACAGTGGCGTGTTTACGCCTTATCGACCGCCGCAATTATTGCCCTAACGAGCTTATCCTTAAGGCAGACCAATCAAGCAATGTGTTAGCCAAGAAGCTTCAGGCTTTCAGAAATTCGCTCAAGACACGACCCAAGAGGATTGGCGAGGACTCGGTAGCATATGATGTCAGTCTCTAGCACAAATTCAAGCACATCTTTTTTCCGTCGTCCGCTGTCGGTCGTCTGTGGTCCGAGATCAATATGACACAACCATCCAACCAACCCCCCTCCACCTTCCCCCCGCCTAAGCGACGCGGGTTGATCTTTCACGGCGGGGCGGTGCTGTTCCTGACGGGCGCCGGCGGCATCCTGTTCGTGACCGCGCTGGCGCAGGAAGCCGGCAATTACTTCACCCTGTTCCTGGTGCTCAGTATCCTGTGCTTTGCGCCGCTGCCGCTGTTGATCTACCGCGGCTACGCCCTGCTGCAAGCGCGGTACGAACTGGAGCGCGATGGGCTGCGCATTCGGTGGGGCTTGCGCAGCGACGACATCCCCTTGCCGGAGATCGAATGGGTGCGCCCGGCGGCTGAACTGGGCTTTCACCTGCCGCTGCCGCGCGCGCGCATGCCGGGGGCGATCCTGGGCAACCGGGTGGTGGAAGGGCTGGGACCGGTGGAATTCGTGGCATCCGAGAGCGACCGGCTACTGCTGATAGCCACCTCCCGCCGGGTTTATGCCATCTCGCCCGACAATGCCAAGGGCTTCGTCGGTTCCTTCCAGCGCATCTTCGAACTGGGCAGCGTGGCGCCGCTGGAGGCACGCTCCAGCCGCCCGGCTGCCTACCTGCGCCAGGTGTGGGAAGACCGCATCGCCCGCGCCACCATCCTGACGGGCGCGGCGTTGCTGGCAGTGCTGTTCGTGGTGGTGGGAGGGCTGATACCCACGCGCGAAGCGATCACGCTGGGCTTCGACGCCGAAGGGATGCCCATGGCGAGCGGCGCAGCGCAACGTCTGCTGCTGCTGCCGGTGCTGGCGAGTTTCACCTACATCGTCGACCTGCTGGGTGGGTTGTACCTCTATCGCCGACAGGAACAGCGCATCATCGCTTACCTGCTATGGGGCAGCAGCGCCATCACGCCACTGCTGGCGGGCATTTCGGTCATCTTCCAGGTGACACGGGTACTGCCCCCGTCACCGTTATAGCCGGCTGCCGATCGTACCAAACCCCTTCGCCGTCTCAGCCTCACTGGCGAGGCGGGCGCCGACCAAGCGTGGCGGCGTAGACCAGGAATTGCTCCTCACCATCCACACCCAGGGCTTGATTCGCCAACACGTCGTCGAAGGCGGCGATGGCGCACACGCCACAGCCAATGGCTTCGGCTGCCAGGTAGAGGTTCTGGCAAACGTGACCGGCGTCCAAGTGCAGGTAGCGGTAGCCGCGCTCCGGGTAGCGCCAGGTCATGCGTTCAGCCACAGCCACCCAGAAGAAGGTCACCGCGCTGCCGCTGACCTGGTTCTGGCGCAGGCAGGCTTCGGTCAATATATCCGTGATGTTCTCCGGTGTGTCCAGCGGCAGCAAGGCGTGCTCCAGCGCGATATAGCGATAGAGACCCGGTTTCACCCCCGCCACCCGGTTGACCAGCAGGAAGGTCTCGAAGGCGTGGCGCGCGCCCGCCGAGGGCACGGTGCGCAGCGTGACCGGGCGTTTGGTGACGCGCTGCACGCCCTGGGTCAGCCACAGCAGGGCGGCGAGTTCATCCAGTGAGAGCGCGTCCTCGCCGTAAGTGCGTAGGCTACGGCGCTGCTCGATCACCTGGCGCAGGTCCACCTGCGGGAACTGCATTTGCGCCGCATCCGGCAGGTGCACCAGGGCAGCCGCCGGGTCATAGGGCAGTTCCAGCGGCGGCTGGGGATGCCCCTGGCTCTGCGGAGAGGGCGGCATCACCTCGTGGTGGGTTTGCCGCATGAAATCGGATGCAATCGATGGGGTCATGTTTTCTCCTAAGTTAATTCCTTGACGCGACGTTCATAGCCGCTGAAATGATACCTTGAGGGCACCCAGGGCTGCCTGACCTCCTGCACGACGCGAAAACCGGCTTTGTCGTACACCAGACGGGCGGGCTGGTTCTCACGATCGACGACCAGGGAAACCTTCCGCAGCCCCAGCCCGGCAGCCAGCCCATACGCCTTCGCCAGCAGTGCTGTGGCAACGCCCTGGCGCTGACGGTGCGGCGCGACAGCGATATGGGCGATGTAGTATTCATCCGCGTTCGTTTCCCGTCCCATGAGCAACGGCAAGCCGCGCCAGATCACACCCAGCAAACCGGGGAGGCTGAAAACCCGCAGCAGCGGTTTGAGCAGACGGACGGAGAGTGCATCCAGGCGGGCGCCGGGAAAGGAAACCAGCATCCCTGCCACCTGACCATCCACAATGGCGAGATGCGACCACTGGTAACTCATGCGATGCCCCGGCAGGGCAAACAGGCGTCCCAACTGAGAAACCGCACGTGAGTGATCGTTGTTGCCAAAGACAACTTCGCCGGAGGTGCCCATGGTGGCTACGAGCAATTCGCCGGCAGCCGGGGCGTCCTGCGGGGCTGCGATCCGAAACGAAACAGGTGAGATCGCCATGAACATGATTAAACTCGATTCCACTAAGGCGGTCAAGCAAGCTGCGGCGTTTTACTCAAACTGGGGAACGCCAGCACCATGATCGCATGCTAAAAGGAGCTGTTATGATGATCGATCGGCTAATCCGATGGAACAACAGCGCACATACCCAATAGGTTTGCTATAATCAAAGCAGGTATTCCCAGTGATGACCGCCGGGTCCGGAGACTCTGCACCGGATACGTATGACAAGAAAGGAGCTTCCATGACGGATAAAAAAGACGGATGCGTCAAACCGTCCAAAGGGGTGATCACAACCACCCCGGTAGGCGAGGCGCCCCAACCAACCATGACAAAGGAGGTGAACATGCTTCAAGCGCGCGTGGGAAAACCCGCCCCGGATTTCGAATTGAGCGCATTTTTCGATGGCGGGTTCAAGAACGTACGATTATCGGATCACAAAGGGAAATGGATCGTCATCTGCTTCTATCCGGGTGATTTCACCTTTGTTTGACCGACCGAACTGACGGCAGTTGCCGTCAAATATGACCAGTTGCAGAAAATGGGGGTGGAGGTCCTGGCAATCAGCACCGACAGTCGCTTCTCACACAAGATATGGCAGGAAGAGGAACTCTCCAAGATGGTCGAGGGCGGGGTGCCGTTCCCGCTGCTCTCGGACCAGGGCGGACGGGTTGGCACCGTCTACGGCGTATACGACGAAGATGCCGGCGTGGATATCCGCGGGCGCTTCATCATCGACCCGGATTTCAACATCCGCGCCATGGAAGTGTTGACCCCCGAGGTTGGTCGCAACGTCTCGGAACTGATCCGGCAGGTGCAGGCATTTCAGCATGTGGTCAAAACCGGCGAGGTGACACCTTCCGGCTGGCAACCCGGCAAACCCACATTGACGCCCGGACCGGACCTGGCAGGCAAGGTGTGGAAGGAATGGAAGCCTGACCTGGCTTTCTAGAGTATCCTGACCCGGCGCATACCAGCGGCGATTGTGTCTCGAACACGATCGCCGCTGTTCTTGTTTGACCGCCCAGCAAGGGCAAGTTTCCCATCTCAAGCATATTGGTTTGTCAAATTAGCAGCCGAGGAATAAGCGCAGCAAGTGAATTTTTCAGAGCAGGTGGATCATCTTAGGGCACTGTATAGCCGCATGATCGGCACACCTTGATAGCTCACCTGGTAAACCGGTGTTTGAGCTTTGAGCACCTGATATGGTCGATAGCCTTCCTCGCCGCCGAACCCATACTGAGATTGACGGAACTGGAAAATGTACCAGTCGGCATCGTCGACGAATTGTCCGGTCTGCATCCTCAAGACGACTAGGTCCGGGCGTAATAACCCGATCTCCTGGTAATATTTCAGCACGACAAATGACCACGGTTCAACCCATATTGTGTCACCCGGTTTGGCAAGCGTGTTGATATACGGTAGCGCCGAACCATATGATTCACACCAATAAGTTGTCTCAAGCCCAAGTTTCGTAGCGCCTGGCAACCCACCCACATCTTCAGAATAGTATGAAAGTAAATGCGGGTAAAGTTTCACAATGCTCGTCATCTGCGGCATAAGCAAAGCGATGCCCAGCAGAATAACCGCGGGCGCAGTATAAGCCGGTCGCTTGAGATAATCCAACAACTTCCCCAAATATTTTGCCAACCAGCCAAACCCTATCCCCGCCAGGGCAGCCAGGAACGGGAATACCGGCATGAACAACCGTTCGTTATCATAGACCAGCCCCTGACCAAAGACAAAAGGAGAAATTGATACGAATGCGCCCAAAATCAATAGCCAAACCAGCCCGCCATCCTGTTTGCTGTTGATGCCTTTGATGATGCCAAGTACGATCAACGCAATCACGGATAGCGGCAACACTGCCCATAACATGACGAAGACAAAATGCCAGGGCGGCGGCAGGTGGAATTGCCCCAAGTACCATTGACCAATCTGGTAGTGATTCAGGTGAAAAGCCACATAATTCACGATCCGCTCCCAAGGGTGGTAATAGAGCCAGGGCCAGACGATGAAAAAAGTCGCCACACCAACCAGACCCATCAGGGTCAGGCGCAAGACCCCCTTCCAGGACCGCCTGAAAAGCAGCAACCACACCACCAGCGCAACAGGTATGAAATCCCCATTGAGCTTGATCGCTTCAGCCAATCCCCAAGCCAGACCCCACAATATCCCCCAAGCCCAACCCTTGCAATCAACGGTTTTCCAGAACACGAAGGTCAATCCAAAACTTGCCACAGCCACCGGGACATCCAGGGCAGCCAGGTGCGCATGGAAGAAAAAGCGCGGTAAAAGCATCAATGTTGCCGCCGCAAATATCCCCGCCGCCCTGCCGTAAGCCTCCGCGACCATCCAATAAATCAAGCCGACCAGAATTGCCACCATGAGAATATCCCCCAGCCGGTTCGCCGTCAGTTCGTCGAAAACGTTGCGGGCAGCCAACCAGACCAACCCGGACCAAACCTTTTCCACCGGCGGGTGTTGGTGATTGACCGTCCAATAGCGATCGATAACATCAGGTTGAAACGCCTGAGCCGGGTGTTTGACCAACTCCTGGAACCACGCAACGTATGAATGCGCGGCTGAAATATAACCCCCCTCATCCCAAGTCACACCGATCTGCGGCGCCGTTGCGATCAAAACTGCGGCAGCGACCAATGCCAGCATTATTGCAATGACTCGATCATCCCAGCGCCAGCAACGTTTCATCCCAGCGCCCTCCCAGTAACGCATTCCGAGCGCGACCATCATACCAATTGGAAGCCTGAGACCATCACCAAGGCATCTTATACCAATCAGGTAAGCATATTATACTCTGGTACAATTCACCGGTCGTTCACATCCTCCGGAGGGTTCCTGGATTGCTCTCCCAATTGAAGAAGATACCGCTGGAAGTGGTTCTCATCCTGTTGACGCTGGCGGTCAACGCCTACGTGATCTTCGCGCCCGCCAACAGCCTGATGAACTGGTACATCAGCGACGACGCTTTCTATTACTTCAAAACCGCCCAGAACATCACCGAGGGGCGCGGCATCACCTTCGACGGCATTGGGCGGGCGAGCGGTTTTCACCCGCTGTGGATGCTGGTGTGTGTGCCGGTGTTCACGCTCGCGCGCCTGGACCTGATGCTGCCGCTGCGCGTGCTGGCAGGCATCACCATCCTGTTGCACGCCGTCAGCGGGGCGCTGCTGTACCGCACGCTCAACCGGGTCATTAGCCAGCCGGCGGCAGCGGCGGCGGCACTGGTGTGGCTTTTTTCACCCAAAGTGCATGAGATCACGGCGCAGATGGGGATGGAAAGCGGCATCAACGCCTTCTTCATCCTGTTGCTGCTCAACCTGCTCACCTGCAGCGAAAAGGAAGGCGACTGGTCGGCAAAGCAGTTGGTGTGGTTGGGGGTGGTGGCAGCCGGGGTGGTGCTCAGCCGGTTGGACAATATCTTTTTGGTGGCGCTGGCTGGGTTGTGGGTGCTGTTCCGCAATGCGCCGCTGCGCAACCTGTTGCTCGGCGACCTGGTGCTGGCGGCTACGGGCGTCTACTGCGCCTATTACTTGCGGGTGGGCTTCTGGGACGGTATCCGCCCTTACCTTGATTCAGCCAACATGATGGCGCTGGCGGCAGTCATCATCCGACCACTTGCATACTACTTCTGCCGCGCCTATGGCGCGCGTCAAGGCGAAAGCGTCTGGCGTGGGTTGGCGCGCATCCTGCTGGGGACTGCCCTGGGGTCGGCTGTGCTTGCGGTAGTGATGCTGAGCCTCAACGCTGCCGGTGTATTCAACGGCTTCCCGCGCTCGGTGCTGCTGGTGGAGGGCGCGCTGGCGCTTGCATTGGCGCTGGGGTTACGCTGGCTTCACCAACGGCTGGCGGGGCTTGCGGGCTGGCTGCCGCCGGATACAGGCGGCAATGACCTGCGGGCTAACCTGAAAGGCTGGTTCCATGACGGGGCATCGCTGGTTGCGCCGACGGCGCTGGCAATGAGCGTCTATGTCACGTTCAATAAACTTTATTTCGGCACCTTCACGCCGGTCAGCGGGCAGATCAAGCACTGGTGGGGGACGCTCTACAGCGTCTATGGCAAACCTGTTTACACCTACGCGCAATTTTTTGGCTTCCCGGATGACCTGCGGCGTGGACCGTGGTCGCTGGCAATTGCTTTCTTTTCGATGATCGCCGAGTTCCTGATGAAGATGCTGGACATGCGCTCCGAGCAGGATTTCTACCACCTGCTGTATCTCTGCGCCGGCGTGGCGCTCGCATCGAGCCTGGTGATGCTGGGGCTGAACTGGCGCCAGGCGCGCCAGGCGTTGGCGCGGTTGGCTTTCGTGCCGCTGCTGGCGGGGTGCTGGGCGCAGGTCGTCTACTACAACGGCGGCAACTACGTCAATATGCGCCCGTGGTACTGGGTGACGCAAATGGTCATGACCGTGCTGCTGCTGGGCGTGGTGATCGATAGCCTTCTGGCACTGCTGCGGCGCTGGCACATGCCCGCGCTGATGCCCTGGCTGGCGGTGGCGGTGTTGGGTATCTGGTTGGTGAGCGGCTTTTCGGATTACCTGACCCACCTGATTCGCCCCCAGGTCAAGCCGGGCAACGAGGCAGCCTACCTGATCAACATCCGCGAACTGGAGCAATACACCGAGCCGGGCAGTCTGGTCGGTTCGACCGGCGGCGGGGTGATCGCCTATTTCATCGAGGAGCGCACGGTGGTCAACCTGGACGGTTTGATGAACACGACCGAATACTTCCACTTGATGAAGGACAACCGGTCGCACGAATACCTGGATGCGATCGGGTTGGATTACGTCTTCGGCAACCCGTACCTGATTACGAGTTCGGACCCGTTCGACGACCTGCTGGCGGGGCGGCTGGAGGAGTTGGGCTGGGTGGGCGGCGGTGTGTTGTATCGCTACCTGCCGGGGCGGTAGTCATTTCGCGCCTATCTTGGAAACCAAGATCATAAATTGATGACAGTATACTGGCGGAATTAATATAAATTCCGCCAGTATACTATAAGATATTATCAATACCTTGATATTGTTGTATAATCATCTCATGAAAATTCCGCGTCTGCTTCTTTCCCAGATCCAACAGGCGCTGCAACCAGGTCGGTTGGTGGTGCTCTATGGTCCCCGCCAGGTGGGAAAGACCACATTGGTCAAAGACCTGATGGAAAGTTCATCGATGCGTGCGCGTTTCGTCAACGCTGATGAAATCCTTTACTGGGAGGCGCTGGCAAGCCAGAACCGCCAACGATTAGGTGAAGTGCTGGGAGATGCGACGTTATTGATCATCGATGAAGCCCAACGCGTCCCGGAGATTGGGTTGAACCTCAAGATACTGGTGGATAATTACCCCAAGGTGGCATTCCTGGCAACCGGGTCGGCGTCCTTCGACCCCGCCAACAAAATCAGCGAACCGCTGACGGGGCGCAAGTTGACTTTCATTCTCAATCCTATCAGTTACGCGGAAATCCGCCAGGCTTTTGGCGCCTTGGAAGCCCGAAGCCAACTGGAGCGATGGCTGATCTGGGGCGGCTACCCGGATATTGTCACGACCGAAGCCCCCGCTTTGCGTGAACGCCTGTTGGGGGAGTTGCTGGGATCGTATTTATACCGCGACATCCTGAACATTGATGGTGTGCGCCGGTCGGACAAGATCGTTGACCTGCTGCGCCTGCTGGCATTCCAAATCGGCTCAGAAGTCTCCCTGGCAGAATTAGCCGCCAGCCTGGCAATGAGCCGCGCAACCGTCGAACGTTACCTGGACTTGCTCGAAAAGGTCTTTGTCATCTATAAAGTCGCGGGATTTTCCCGAAACTTGCGTAAAGAGATCACTAAGAACTCACGCTTTTATTTCTATGATAACGGCGTGCGCAATACGTTGATCCAGAACTATTCCCCGCTCCATCTGCGTCAGGACGTTGGACAGTTATGGGAAAACTTCCTGATGGCGGAACGGCGGAAAGCCAACCAATATGCCGGCAGGCTTGCCAACGCATACTTCTGGCGCACGTACGACCAGAAGGAGATCGATTACCTGGAAGAACGCGCCGGCAGCCTTGCCGGGTTCGAGTTCAAATGGTAGGGTGGAGAAATCC
>JABLXM010000136.1 GCA_013177815.1 Anaerolineae bacterium
ACTTAATCTTAGCTATCGCTTCATTTTTGACGAGAATCTTACATCATGGGTTTGTTAGTACTTTTGACTCATTTTTGTATTGTGATAATCTAAATTTTTCACTTTTTCCGACTTTGCAATTGCCCTGGGGTATGATTTATTTGATTATTATCATTCAATACTGATAGAATAAATCGTATCAATAAATTTGGTCGTGTTTATTATGTCAGATAATTCATTCGACCCCAATCAATATCGAAAACAGACGATCAATCGCCTAATAATCGGTGGAATCCTGTTGCTTTTTGTAGTTGGCGTAGGGCTTATCTTGTACTACTATGGTCCGGGGGCGGCAGGAATGGGTACACTTTGCTTGATCGGAGGTCTCCTTCTGCTAGCAATCATCATTACCATCCTCGCCTTGATGCAATGGATCGTTGACCGTAACCGCCCAAAATAAGCCTATCTATTCTGTGTGAATGCCAACAATCCAGTTACGACACCCAGGGATACCAGAATAATAATGATCAAACCCATCGGGACCCCTCCCAGAGTTGCTGGCTTAGAATTATCCACAAAGGTTGGTATCTCTAATGGTGGTGCTGGCGTGTATGTTGGCAAACGTGTGGGCGCAGCCGTGACAATGAACTGGGCAGCCAATGTTGGATCTATCGTCGCTGTCGTAAGTGGGGTTGGCGTCGGTGGTGGTTCAATTATCGGAAGGCTTGCTCCAGGCGAAAGATCCACGAATGGCGAAAACACCCAGGCGGTGCCACCAGCAGTTCCCGGGTAAACGATCAAAATCCAACTGCCACCAGGTGTTCTGCCCTTAGCCGGAACGCTTTGCCCGGCTAAAAGTACACCCACCTTGTCATACTCGGTTCCCGGACCGGATCGCACATTGATCTGAGGCTGGTCTGGATCCAGGCGAACGGTGATGGTTGGTCCCGCCGGCGAACTTGTGACTGTTGGAATGCTTCCTGTAGGCGCCTGGGCGTAGACAACCTGGTCTGAAGGAAGGTAAAATACAAATATTGATATTAATACAATTGCGATGACTAATAAATATCGAAATCTATTTTGTTTCATCAATCAAATCCAAGAATTTCTATATCGTATTTTCGCTATTTGATTATAATCTGAACCATGAACACAAAAGTCTACCACGGTTCGATCACTCCATCACACTTCGCCCAGAGGTTGCTATCATACTTCAACCGCGGGAATTATCGAGTACAACAAATCGGCAACCAGAATGAGGTATCTGTCCAGATTGCGACGGCGCAACAACAATTATCGGGTGGTGCAACTGCCATGACGATCTCTCTAAAAGCTGTAGAAGATGGTGTTTCCGTTTCACTGGGTCAACAAGCATGGTATGGTATTGCAGCCAGCCTTGGAATAACAGCCTTATCCGCTTTGAGAAATCCATTTTCCTTGTTAGGCAGGTTAGACGATCTGGCACAGGACATCGAATCGATCCAATTATCAGATCAAATTTGGAAGGTGCTGGATAATACCGCCAAGAACCACGGAGCCACGATGGAACTCTCAGAGCGACTACGTCGTATTGTCTGCTCATACTGTTTGGCAGCAAATCCAGTAGGCGAATCAAATTGCTTGGCTTGTGGCGCTCCATTGGGTGATCTACAACCAACAACATGTTCTCACTGCGGTTATGTAAAATCACCAAAAGATAAATTTTGTCCCAATTGTGGCAAGTAACATGATCTAGCCAATCTCATTGCGCCACTTACGCCCATCCTGAGCGATGAATACATCTGCGCCATCCGGACCCCATGTTCCTGCTTCGTAAACAGGTAGGTTTTTTACAGGATTTGACGCCCATGCGTTGAGAATATTGTTAGTAAATTTCCATTGCGCTAGTACTTCGTCACTACGCGTGAACAATGTTGCATCGCCTGTCAGGCAATCCAATAATAATCTTATGTAAGCTTCGGGTGGCTCGTCCCCAAATGACTCCAGGTAACTGAAATCCATCTTTACAGGCGCAATCTGGTTGCCAGGTCCTGGCAGTTTTGCACCGAATGTCAGCGTGATACCCTCATTAGGTTGAATATTCAATACCAGCACATTGGGTGCATCACCCGCCATGTTTTTCCAATCGAACAGCGATAGCGGTGCCTGGCGAAAGTGAATAGCAATCTGGGTCAATCGAGCCGGTAAACTCTTTCCGGATCGCATGTAAAATGGCACTCCTGCCCAGCGCCAATTATCCACGAACAATCTCGCCGCCAGATATGTTTCTGTGGTTGAATCGGGCGCAACCCCCTCAATATCTTTATAACCAGGGATCCTGCTGCCATCAACCATACCCGAAACATATTGTGCTCGGTAAGTATCTTTTATCGCATCAATGCCTGTCAATGGTCGAAGAGAATTCAATATCTTTACCTTTTCATCCCGCACAGAATCTGCATTGAATGAAACCGGCGCCTCCATCGCAGTCAAAGTCAGGAGTTGTAACAAGTGATTCTGGAACATATCACGTATAACTCCAGCACCTTCATAATAACCCGCCCTAGTACCTACACCATGTGTCTCGGCGACGGTGATCTGAACATGGTCAACATATCGGCGATCCCATAACGGTTCAAAAATTCCGTTCGCAAACCGCAACACCAATATATTTTGTACAGTCTCTTTACCGAGATAATGGTCGATTCGATATATCTGGCGCTCCCTGAATGCTTTATGCACTTCATACTCAAGTTCGTCCGCAGATTCCAGATTATTGCCATAAGGCTTCTCGATAACGATCCGCACCCAACCGCTTGGAATCTGCTTGAGTTTGTATTTGTCGATATTACGAATGATATCTAAATAGGCATCGGGCGGGGTCGCAAGATAAAATATTACATTTTTTGCCTGCACTTGCGCCAGGTATTCCCCCAATCTTTTATAACCCTCATCTTCATCAAAGGAACTCTGAACGTACGCCGCCTTCTCAAACAACTGCCGCCCATTGGCTTCCTGAACCGGCACCCTCCGGAGGTTAGTTCTTAACCCCTCCATCAATGTATCCACCATGAATGCATCAGTCCAATCTCTTCGGGCAAAACCTACAATGGTAAAAGGTTGGGGTAACTTATCTACCAATAGCAATTCATACAATGCTGGAATCAATTTTCTACGTGTAAGATCGCCAGTCACGCCGAAAATAATAAAAATGATGCCGTTACGGTCTTCTATATCATCCATATCCCATTTTCGCTTTCATGATTCGAGTAAAAGACTGGAAATTGCTCAATCACCATAATGTATAATTATAGTGTCTTATGCTCAACGGAGTCACATTATGGTGAACTATCAAGGATCAATCACAGACGTTCCGGGGATTAAGGTCGGACATGCCCAAAATACGGACGCATTAACTGGTTGTACCGTCGTTCTCTGCGAGGATGGCGCAATAGGTGGCGTGGATCAGCGCGGGGGTGCCCCCGGAACACGCGAAACCGATTTATTGAGACCTTTGCATCTCGTTCAAAAAGTCCACGCAATCATGCTGAGCGGCGGGTCCGCTTTTGGTTTGGATGCAGCCGGCGGTGTTATGCGTTATCTTGAAGAGCAGAAAATTGGTTTTCGAACGTCTGGGGGCATTGTGCCGATTGTTCCGGCTGCTGTTATCTTTGACCTTGATATTGGCAAGGCGAAACCCCGACCAGATGGCGAGATGGGGTACAACGCATGTCAAAATGCAATGACCACAATGCCTGCTCAAGGAACGGTGGGCGCCGGAACCGGCGCAACTGTCGGGAAAATCTTCGGAATCAAGAAAGCAACAAAATCCGGGGTTGGCACGGCTTCCATGCGGACAAATAATGGCGTAATTGTCTCTGCGTTGATCGTTGTAAACGCTTTTGGCGATGTCATTGATCCGGTCGAACGCAAAATTGTCGCAGGTGTAAGGGGGCAGGTTAAAGACGGCACCGAATCCGGTTCGCCATATATGGACACGCTTGCGATCTTCCAATCCCGACTGGGACAATCCATACTCGGATTTGCCAAAGCCAGCAGCACAGTGATAGGGGTGGTAGCCACCAACGCAAAGTTATCAAAAGAGGAAGCAAATAAAGTGGCACAAATGGGTCACAATGGTCTGGCAATTACAATCCAACCTGCGCATACGATGTTCGATGGTGATACCCTGTTTTGTCTGGCTACTGGGAAGAAACGATCGGATGTCAATATCATTGGCGCACTTGCAACTCAGGTGGTCGCAAGAGCGATCATCAATGCTATTTTATATGCGACACCTGCCGGAGGCTTACCAGCATCGATATATGCCTCAAGGACATAATCCAATGGCTCCATGTGACAGCCACAAAAAACTTCTCCCCGTTATTTGCCAACGCTATTCATCAAAATTATATGATCCTGAAAAACTTCTGGATACGGAAACGATGCTCACGCTTTTCGAAGCAGCTCGTTGGGCACCCTCAAGTGGGAATGGTCAGCCATGGCGCTATATTTTCTTCCCTAAGGCTGAACCAGAATTATTTGCCAGGGGACTTGCCTGCCTGAATGACAATAACCGGATTTGGGCAAGACATGCATCACTTCTGATCCTGGCAATTGCCCAGGAAATCAGATCAAATGGCAAATTCAATTCGAAGGCTCTGCATGACCTGGGGCTGGCGAACCAAAATTTGTTACTCCAAGCTATCCACCTGGGTTTGCACTGTCGACCGATGGGCGGCTTCAACGCCGAAATGGCAATAGCTGATTTTAGTATTCCGGAAGGCTATCGACCTGTAGCAATGATCGCGGTGGGTTATCCCGGTAGGGCAAAGGATTTACCGGATGAAGTCGTTGCTGATGAGAAAATTGAGAGAACCCGAAATGATATCCATGATTTTGTCTTTGCCGGCACCTGGGGCACATGCCTTACGAATAACGCTAGTTGAGTAACTAAGAGAAATACGACCAATTACTCATTCATCCACCATCAATCACCAATCACCGGAGGCGCAGAATGATCAAGATTGTCTCAGATACAACTTCCAGTATACCGATTTCAGAAGCAACGCAAATGGGGATCCCTTTACTTCCCCAAATCATCATTTTTGATGGAAAAGAATACCGTGACGATTATGAATTAGATACACCCACATTTTTAACTCTCTTGAAGGCTGCAGAAAAATTACCAAAAACATCAGCCCCTTCCCCAGAATTATACGAACCGATTTTTTCAGAGTTACTTGCTGATGGACATCATGTCATCATCATCTGCCCATCTGCCGAAGTGAGCGGCACCGTTCGCTCTGCTTTCAATGCGGCTCAAGAATATGACCAAAGCAGGATTACTGTCTTGGATACGCGCAGTATAGGTTCGGGCATGGGACGCTATGTGATGGATGCCCATGCTGCTGCGCAAGATGGCGCAACCTTGGAGCAAATCGAAACAATGGTGGCTGATTTATCCCGTCGCGAACGAATTTACTTTCTGGTGGACACGTTGGAATACCTGCATAAAGGTGGCAGGATCGGCGGTGCACAAGCGCTGATCGGTGGAATCCTACAAGTGAAGCCCATACTAACCTTTCGGAATGGGCGGGTCGAGCCATTCGAGTCACAACGTACAAAACATAAGGCACTTGCCCGACTGAAAGAGATCGTCATATCAGAGTGTCCGCATAATGACAAAGCATGGCTAAGCATCATGCATTGTGATGCTGATCTGGAATCGAACGAATTGGCAAAATATTTCCAGGAAAGTATGGGATTATCCCGTGTAATCATTCGCCAGGTTCCCCCAGCTATCGTGGTTCACGCTGGACCGGGTGTGATTGGTGTAAGCTTCTTTGTGGACTAGTTTAACCATATCCAACCTGTTCACATCAAATCCCGACATCTGGCAAATTGTTCACATTGCAACGCAATGGCTATACGCAAATTGTTATCCTATGTGTTGAGAGAATAATTCCTCTTGATCCTTAAATTCTCCTAAACACAGCTACCTTCAAGCATAGTTTGCTTCTTCGCAAAACAAACGAGGGTTGCATTCAAACAACCCTCGTCGGCATTTCCCTCAATGAAGAATGTGTATCGTTGAAATTACATGGGTTTATCCAAATCGGGCGCAGGACGGTTGGAAGTTCGGATCGCCCAAACGATTGCAGCGAATAGTGCCGCAACGATGACCCAGCCAACCACCCCCAGATTCTGTTGTTGAACAATAACCGGCGCCGCCAGCAGACTGACCATATTAACCACTTTGATCATGGGATTCAAAGCCGGTCCGGCAGTATCCTTCAATGGATCACCAACCGTGTCGCCAACCACGCCTGCCTTATGGCGTTCGGAGCCTTTGCCCGTATTCGCCTGTAAATCCCTCGGTTCATCTTCAATGGCTTTTTTGGCATTATCCCAGGCGCCGCCTGAATTTGCCATGAATACCGCCAATAACTGCCCGGATAGGATAACGCCGGCTAAGAAACCACCCAAAGCCTCCACTTGTAGTACAAGACCGACGAGTATCGGGGTCAAGATCGCGATAACCGATAGTGGGATCAATTCCTTTTGAGCAGATCGTGTCGATATGCCTACAACGCGCGCATAATCAGGTGTCTTCGTCCCTTCCATGATGCCGGGTATGCGGAATTGCGCCCGCACTTCTTCCACGATCTGTCCGGCTGCTCTTGAAACTGCACGGATAGACAGCGCGCTGAACAACCACGGTAAAGCACCTCCCAGCAGAAAACCGATAAACACCTTGGTATCCGAGACACGAATGGCTGTAATCACGGGCATGTTGAGCTGCGCTTGAACCCGTGCCACGTCCGTAAGGTACGATGCAAAAAGACTCACCGCAGCAATGACCGCAGATGCAATCGCAATTCCCTTGGTAATGGCTTTTGTTGTATTGCCAACTGCGTCCAGGTCTGCCATGATCTGCCGGGCATTGCGTGTTTGTTCATCATCCATGCCATGCCACGACATTTCCCCAATGCCATTAGCGTTATCCGAAATCGGACCGTAGGAATCCATTGCCACATTATTACCCGTGTGGCTCAACATACCAATACCAATCATGGACACCGCATAAAGTACATAAGTCGGATTTGGTTCGTTACCATACAGAACCAATGCAAAAATAAACGAAACGCTGATGACAATCAATGCCCAAACACTTGATTCCATCCCAACCGCCAGACCCGACAGGATGGTGGTTGCAGGACCGGTTTTTGTGGATTTGACGATCTCCTGCACAGGTGGCTTCCTGGTTGCCGTGAAATACGATGTAAGCGGGTTGAAGACGACAGCCAGACCAACACCAATTGTCGTGAGCATTGCAAGACGCCAATCTTTCGCGTAGAGGATCGCCACCACGAATGACCAGATAACTGTATTGATGCTGGATACTTCATAAGAGCGGAACATCGATTCTTCTGCATCATGAGCCTGCAGAAACTTGATCGGGAATTTTTCCCAGATCGGCACCGTGAACGTCCCCAGGATTGAACTGACAACTCCGATCGCCCGTATGATCAGCGGGTACACGATCCATTTCAATGATCCTGACGGATCGATCGCTACTAATGCCAATCCCAAAATCAAAGCGGAAACGATTGTGACCTCATAGCTCTCAAATATGTCCGCTGCCATACCAGCACAATCGCCTACATTATCCCCAACCAGGTCAGCCACAACAGCGGCGTTGCGAGGATCGTCTTCGGGAATATCTTTTTCAACTTTACCAACCAAATCTGCACCAACATCGGCTGCTTTGGTATAGATACCGCCTCCGACACGCATGAACAATGCCAGTAACGTACCACCAAAACCAAAGCCGAGGAGCGCATCCGGCGCTGCCTTGCCGAAAATGATGAAAATCACGGTTCCACCGAATAGTCCCAGACCATCAGTCAGCATGCCGGTGATCGTACCGGCGTAATAAGCAATTGACAAAGCTTCATTGAAGCCACGGCGGGCAGCAGAAGCCGCGCGTACATTCGCCTGGATAGCCATGCGCATGCCCAGTTGACCAACGGTCAAGGAAAACAAAGCACCCATGACGAAGGCGACTGTTCGCCCAACGGCAATGATGATTCTCGTATTTTCGGGAAACTCTGCTTGGGCTTCCAAAGATGGTGGAACGACATAAACGCTTAAAAATAGCGCCACAGTCAGCAATCCAATAGCAGGAAGAATCGTCCGCAACTGGCGGTTCAGGTAACTATCCGCGCCAACACGGATGGCGTTCCAAACCTCCTGCATTTTCTCAGTTCCCTTGTCTTTATTCATGACTTTCCCGCGCAATAACCACGCGTAGATCAAACTGATGAATGCTGTAATGATGACACCAATGACAATCTGTTCGAAATCATTCAACCCATGACGAGCCAAACCTAATAAATCCATGGAACCTCCTCATTATTTGTAAGATTTATATCGACTTTTTTCATGGCGGGAAATGTAGAACCTATATATTTTACTCGCTCCAGAAAATACGTCAATCTTGAATCGACAGATTAACGTTTGATTAGAATATAAAAAGCATATTGACTTTTCCTGTTTCATTATTGTATATTGTTATCCGGTCTGCATCAGAATGCCATCGAGAGTCAAGTGAGCTTTCGCTTGACCTCGTTTTTGTATGATTTCGTTTTCAAGCCGAGGAGAAGCAATGATCCAAGTCGAAAAATTATCCAAGGATTATGGTAACAGAAGGGCAATATCGGACCTCGATTTTACGATAGAGAAGGGCGAAGTTGTTGGCTTCTTGGGACCCAATGGCGCCGGGAAGACCACAACGATGCGGATCCTCACTGGCTACCTACCACCAACAACTGGTAAAGTTGAGATCGGAGGATTTGACATCCTCGATCAATCCCTTGAAGTACGTAAGTTGGTTGGCTACCTGCCTGAGACCATACCGTTATACAACGATATGACAGTGTTCGATTACCTATACTATATGGCGTCTCTGCGAAATATTAAAGATCGAGAAATACGCATTGAAGAAATAACCGAGAGACTGGGGTTGGCTGATCGACTGGATGGTTATGTCGGCAAGCTCTCAAAAGGAATGCGACAACGGGTAGGCTTGGCTCAAGCCATCATCCATAGACCAGAAGTTTTGATACTCGATGAGCCTACCATTGGTTTGGACCCTGCGCAGATCATTGAAGTTCGCAACCTGATCAAAGAAATCGGGAATGAACACACGGTTCTGCTCTCCACCCACATTTTGCCAGAGGTGGAACAAGTCTGCGACCGGGTTTTGATTATCAATAACGGTCGGATTGTTGCTGAAGACTCAACCGAGCGCTTGCAATCCAGATTAATGGGCTCTCAGCGAATCATCTTAAAAATTCGTGATGATATCGCCGAGGTCAGCTCTCTCATCGCTTCCACCCCCGGCGTTTTAAGCATCCAACAAAAAGATGACAACACAATGGAGTTCGAAACAGCCGCCGGAGACGACGCGCGCGCCGAGGTCGCTCGAAGGGTAATAAAAGCGGGTCATGATCTATTAGAACTTCGCTCAATATCAATGAGCCTGGAGGAAATATTCCTGGAATTGACGCGGGAAGATCCATCTGCGAATATTGATGAAGTGGAAGAGCCCTATGAAACGGCTGGGAGGCAGGCAGAATGAGGAATATCTGGCTTATCGCGACTCGGGAATTCAAGCATTACTTTATTAGCCCAATTGCATATGTGGTATCGTTCGTGTTCCTTCTTGTCATGGGGATTTTGTTCTATGCGAACATCCTCGCATCATCCGTACAACAATACGCCCCCGGTGTCCAAATAATCATTGGACCAATGGTGACATTATTTTTATTCTCAGCACCCGCAATCACCATGCACACCCTCGCCGATGAACAACGTAGTGGCACTCTCGAATTAATGTTAACAGCCCCAGTGCGCGATTCTGAATTTGTGATTGGAAAGTGGCTGGGCACAATGATGTTCGTAATGGTGCTAATTGCTGTGACCTGGGTCTATCCGATCGTTCTGAATCAGATGATTGACCCAGGTATCGATCAGGGACTACTGGTCACTAATTATTTAGGTCTGATCCTCATGGTTGGCGCCTTCATGGCGATTGGTGTCACCATATCATCCCTCTTCAGCAATCAGATTGCCGCATTTTTCGCTACCTTGGGCGTATTATTGGTGCTTTGGATGATCGGTTATCCATCTCAAGCACTTGGAGCGATGGGAGGGGGTGGATTGCTGACATATTTGGATATTAGTGAACATTTCTATAGTTCGTTCTATCGCGGAATTATCGAGTTGAAGGACGTGGTCTATTTTATATCGCTGACGTCCGTATTCCTTTTCTTCGGTACAGTATCTATTGAAACAAAGAGGTGGCGCTAATGAATAGAAATATGAGTAAATACGCTCCCTTTGGCTGGTACTTGGCTTTGATTGCAGCTATTGGCGCCGTGGGTTACTTTATTGTCAAACAAACATTTGATCTGCCTTTACAGATCATGCTGGGTGTAATTGTATTAGGGATCGCATTAGCAATCATATTTGATCCACAAAAGATCAAGGATTGGCTTGTTGGTCGTCAAGCAAAGTATTCCAGTAACGCACTTGTGTTGGTGATTGCCGTACTGGGGATCGTCGTCATAATAAATTACATCGTCAATCAGAATTCACCAAGTTGGGACCTGACCGAAGATAACGCAAACACATTAGCGCCAGAGCTCAGTGACGCACTACAATCACTTAACCAACCACTCCGCGCAGAAGCGTATTTTACCCAGAGATATCCAAGTGGGACAGCAGAACAACTATTGGATAATATGGTTAAAGCAGGGAAAGGTCAATTTTCTTACGAATTTATCGACCCAGAGGCAGATCCGATCAGGGCACAAAACGCTCAAGTTACACGGGATGGAACAATCGTATTTAAGCTTGATGATCGTTCTGAACAGCTTACCTATGTAAGCGAACAAGAATTCTTAAGCGCTATTATTCGCCTGACAAATCCGGGAGAACGAATAATTTATTTTTTAACTGGTCATGGTGAATATGACCCCACTGGCGAGAGTGATCTTACATACAGCCAATTCAATCAGACACTTGCCTCAAAGAATTACACTGTACAAAAACTAAATCTCATCAGTCTAGCGGCTGTGCCAGAAAATGCCAGTGCTGTTGTAATTGCTGGTCCACAACAACCCTTGCTGGAATCCGAAATCGAGGCGATCAAAACTTACCTGTCCGGAGGTGGATCACTGGTTGTATTCTCTGAACCATACGCCGTGACAGGTATCGATTATGATCAAGATTTATTGAGTTCCTACCTAGAACATGATTGGTCGATACTCCTCGGTAATGATGTCATTATTGATCCGAACGGAAATCCACCATTAGTAGCGATTGCTGATTCTTACAGTGATCATCCGATCACGCAAAAACTGAGTGGTTACGTCACCATCTTTCCCACCGCGCATAGTGTCAGTTCAAGCGTAATGCCAGATTCTGTTTCTGCGACAATTTTGATACTTACTTCCAATTTAGCCTGGGGTGAAACAGATATCGCCAGCATTGAAGCAGGTAATCCATCGTTTGCTGAAGGCGCCGATCTTATTGGACCAGTGCCTGTTGCGATTGCCAGCACCAACACAGCCACGGGCGCCCGTGTCGTTGTTGTAGGTGACGCGAATTTCGCCGATGACAATCAATTCACTGCCTACGGTAATGGCGATCTAGCCATAAATATCATCGATTGGGTGGCAGAGCAGGAAAACCTGATAAGCATCACCCCGCGCGCTCAAACAACGCGCGTGTTGCTCCCTCCAGGACAGCTAGGATTGGGTCTTCTCTTACTCGGCAGTGTATTTGTCCTTCCTGGGCTCGTGATCGTCGGTGGGGTTACCACTTGGCTGCAACGAAAACGAAAGGGGTGATATTTCGATGAAGCGTACCACATTAGTAGTATTGGCAATTTTCGCAGTATTGTTGGTTTTATTAATCATTATGGATACCAACGATATCGCTTTGCTTGCTCAAACACCATCGCCCACCGCCCAAATGCAAGTGCTGGGCGATTGGTCAGTTGATGATATTGTGATGATTGAATACCATTCAATTAATCTTGATGGCATATCAATACAGAAGAACACGGACAACTCTTGGTCATTCCCAGCCAGTACGAATTTAGTGGACCAGGGAAAAATCCAGGAACTCCTGTCGACACTTCAATCCATGGTTGTGCTGACCGATTTGGATCCGTCCCCGGAGTTGAAGTCTATCGGTTTGACCACGCCACAATACGTAGTGGTGTTGACAAACACGAGTAAAGAGAAAAAGGAAATTTGGGTCGGTAATATCACACCAACAGGAAGTGGATACTATGTCACTCTCAATAATGGCACACCAATTGTGATATCAAAGTATGCCATCGACTCAATTCTTGAATTATTAACGCCTTCAAACCTTATATTACAAACCGTCACCCCAGAAGGCTCATAAAGAGTATTGCTTTTTCTTCAGAAACTGTGTATTCTGATTAGTAGATATCACCATGCCTGATATCCAGGCATGTTATTGAAGTAAGAAAATAAGGTTGCTAAATGTCGATTGATGATAGGTTAATCAACGAAGTAGAAGATGAAGAATTTTCCACAATTGCTCGAATGATCGAGTTTGGTCGGCAAAAGTCATACGTTACGTATGATGATATCTTACATTTCTTCCCAGAAGCAGAACAGGATGTAGAACAACTCGAAGAAGCCTTCGCTTCATTGTTGAGCGCTGGTATCCCGTACGTGGAAGATGCAGCAGTTGAAGAACCATCTGATGAAGATCTCGAATCGGATAGCGATGTCATTACTAAGGAGGTCAGTCCAGTTGCCAGTTTGGACGACCTCGCCAATATCGATACAGATGACACCATTGGTCTCTATCTAAAAGAAGTCAGCCGCGTTCCATTATTGACCGCGGACGAAGAGGTCGAACTCGCTCAAAGAATTGAACGCGGGAAAATGGCTCGCGAGGAATTGGCGCGCGGGAACGTCAGCACACGCCGGCGTTTAGAATTACGTCGTTTAATTGAAGATGGTTGGGCGGCTCGTGAGCATCTGATCACTGCCAACTCACGACTGGTAATCAGTGTAGCTAAAAAGTACATGGGACGGGGTGTCCCCTTCTTGGATTTGATCCAAGAAGGCAATATCGGGTTGATCCGCGCCACCAAGAAATTTGATTACCGGCGAGGTCACAAATTCTCCACTTATGCCACTTGGTGGATCCGGCAAGCAGTAACACGAGCAATTGCTGACCAGGGACGCACCATTCGCGTACCGGTCCATATGGGCGACCAGATCAACAAATTGCTCAGGATCCAACACCAATTGACCCAGCGTCTTGGTCGCGAACCCTCGGTTGAGGAACTGGCGACTGCTTTGGATGTTCCCCCTAAGAAAGTTGAGAATATGATCCAGGTAGCGCGCCGCCCTCTATCACTTGAAACACCTACCGATGATGAAGAGGATTCCGTCTTGGGTGATTTCATCATGGACGACGAAGCTCCTCCGCCCGATGACACCGCGACCTATAATCTTCTCAAAGAACACCTGGAAGATGTTTTAAATTCTCTACCTCCAAGAGAAGTCCGGATTCTTCAATTAAGATACGGGCTACTCGATGGGCAAGCATACACGCTGGAAGAAGTCGGTCGGAAAATGGGCGTCACCCGGGAAAGGGTCAGACAGATTGAAGCCCAAGCACTTAGTCGTCTACGTCATCCGACCATCCGCAGGCGTTTACGAGATTATCTTGGCGAGTGATTTGGAAAAGAAACTGTTGACGCGACTCATGGGTATGCGTCAATTAATTATCCAATTTTTCCATCTTGCGAAAAATCCCTTTATGTTGCATACTTAAAAACGGAGGGTGACATGGGAAAAATTGCCTTGCGAGCATATATCCATGAAATCGAGGCGATGGTTGATCAAAATCAGATCGACCAGGCGGTTGCACACTGTCGGTATCTATTAAAACTCTACCCCAAAAATGTAGATACCTACCGTGTGTTGGGGAAAGCGTTTCTGGAAGCGCGCCGCTATGGTGAATCAAATGACGTTTTTCAGCGCGTCCTCTCCGCAATACCCGATGATTTTGTCAGCCATATCGGTATGTCCATCATTCGTGAGGATGAAGGGAATCTGGATGCAGCGATCTGGCATATGGAGCGCGCATTTGAGGTGCAGCCGCCCAATTCCATCGTTCAAGAAGAATTGAAACGCTTATTCGGTCGCCGTGATGGTATGCAACCCCCGAAAATTCGCCTAACGAACGGTGCCCTGGTACGAATGTATTATCGTGGCGAACTATATCAACAAGCATTAGCAGAGTTGCGTTCAGCATTAGCGGAAGATGATCAACGCATCGATCTTGAACTTATCCAAGCGAAAATTCTCTACAAGCAGGGTCAATCTGTAGAAGCGGTAGAGATCTGCAACAATATCCTGCGTAAATTACCTTTCTGTCTTGAGGCAAACCGCATAATAGCCACGCACCTTCAAGAGGAATCCAATAATGAGGAAGCATCTTTATACCTTCAACGCGTAATCGATTTGGACCCCTATGCCGCATTTATCGAAGATGGGCAATCTTCGTCCTCTGATGTTGTGGACGATGCCGTCATGGTGGAAAAACTAGAACTCATTACCACAGCCGATGAAGGAGAACGACCCGCCTGGGCAGAGACCGCGGGCGTTGAATTGTCGTCCGAAGAAATCGCCCTGCCCGATTGGATGGAGCCTCCCACTATTGCTACGCAATCCGCCGGTATTGAGACACACAACGACGAATTCCCTGAAGGTGAAACCGCCTTACCAGACCACCCCTCACCTGAAGAAGAAACTCAAGCTGAAATCCAACCTGAAGTTAGCGTGCTGCCAGTGTCCGAGAACGCTGAAGTTAATGGCACAAAAGATGAGGAACTGGTTATTCCGGGCGATATACCAGAATGGTTGCGTTCTTTGGAGCCGGAAGCAGATCCCGGGGAGATTGGCAATTCCGAACAACCTGAGGAAGAGCTTCAAAACCTTGATGAAATGCTGACTTCAGCAACGCAATCGCCAGATGAGCCGGCAGAAAACGATCTGCCCACCCTCAATACACCCTTCTCCGAACTATCATCAGCTTTGAATGAAGATGCATCAATAGAAAATGATCAGGGCGACTTAGCAGAAGAGATCCCGTCCGTAGCTGACGAGTTGCCAGATTGGCTACGCGAACTGCCTGGTATCGATGAATTAGAATCAGCAGGAAAAGCCGCTACACCGGATTGGCTGCAAGTTGAAGAGGGTGAATCCAAATTAAACATCGAAGGCAACGGCTCGCTGGCAGAGCTACAGTTCCTCGAAGAAGATGAATTGCCAGATTTAGCCGGACAAACCAATCATTATACCAATCAAGAAGAAACACCCCTTGATGCAACCGACCATCCTACACAACCAGGTGCACACGAACCTGAAATCATGGCTAAAATTCCCCAAGCCAGTGTTGGGCCACAAGCAAAAATCGATGATAGCAAAATGGACGAAGACACAGCTTTTGCTTGGTTGGAAAGCCTTGCTGCCAAGCAGGGTGCGGATGAAGGCACATTATTGACCCCCGCGGAAGATTTGGAGAACATATCGCCACAATGGACACCTGAAGCAATTCATGAAGAAAGCGAGGGCGAATTATTGAGCGAGTCCGGAATCAATGGCGATGAAACGATCGGCGGGGGCAGTGAAAATGAAATGACCTCTCGTGAAGAGCCTATCTCAGAAATAGAGATGATGACCATGTCGGTTGATGATAGAACCGAGGAGGACATAAGTCAAGAGACCACCGGGGAGAATTCCACCGATCAACCGGTATCAGAACTTGATACTGACGATTTCAAAGTGGATGAAGCGGTGCAGCCTCATTTGGAATCAGAAAAAGAGGCAGAGCCTTTCCTATCCGGTAAAGATGATACTGAGATTGAAGAAAATGCAGATAAACATGAACTTCCGGACTGGCTAAAAAACCTGGAATCCGAGTATAGTGCACTTGCTCCATCCGATCTTATGCAGGAAGACGGAAAGACCGAGATGTCGGATGTAGTGGTACAGGAAGATCAGATCACAGAAACCGAAAAAACTGAACCCGAGCCAGTCATTACGATTGATAATCCATCGGGAGGTCTTGCTAATGAGACTGACCAGAATGATCAAACCGGCGAGCAACCTTCTGAAGAAACATTAGAGGCAGCAGACAAATTATCAATTGCCCGATCAGCTTTGGAGGATAATAACATTCTGCTTGGTCTTGAAACATACCGTGAAATGATCAATGAGAAACAAGGTCTGGATACAGTCATCGCAGATATTATGAATGCATTGGACAGGCACCCCTTGGATATTGATCTCTGGCAAACTCTGGGTGATGCATATGTACAAAATGGCAGTCTTCAATCCGCCATTGATTGTTATTCAAAAGCAGAAGAATTGCTGAGATAATTCGTTTCAACGAGGCTAACTTGGAAAAAACTCTTGTACTTATCAAACCCGATGGCGTGCAACGTGGGTACGTTGGTGAAATTATTTCCCGGTTAGAAAAAAAAGGGCTGCAATTGGTAGCAGCTAAATTCATACTCGCGCCAAAGCATCTGGCAGAACAGCACTACGCGGTCCATTATGGCAAACCATTTTATGAAGGACTGATTGCTTTTATTACTTCATCGCCCATCATGGCTATGGTTTGGCGCGGACCAGAAGCTATTTCGGTCGTCCGAAGTCTCATGGGCGCCACCAACCCCTCTCAAGCCAATCCGGGGACAATCCGATTCGATCTTGCTATGGTCGTCAATCGTAATCTCACCCACGCATCAGATGGACCAGAAACAGCCGCCCAAGAGATTGCCCTCTGGTTCTCGCCGGACGAACTCTACGAGTAGCAACCCGATAGTGCCAGATGGCTATACGGGTAGACGATCCTTCTTGAGATCTAAAGTCACCAATTATTACCCCAAACTGTTAGCCCAAACTTGACGTAGTATTTCTCGTGTGTTAGAATTTCCCT
>JABLXM010000137.1 GCA_013177815.1 Anaerolineae bacterium
CCTGGGTGCGCAGACCGCCGGCGGCGCAGTCGGTAGCATGCTGGCGCCCGCCAAGATCATCTTTGGTTGCTCCACCACCGGCTTGACCGGGCAGGAGGGGCGTGTGATGCGCCGCACGGTCGTCTATGGGCTGTTGGTGGCGCTGACGTTGGGGGTCTTTGCCTGGTTGGTTGCCTGAAGCCCAGCCGGGTGGATATGTTAAAATTATGCCAATCCCTGCCTGGAACGAGGCGACCATGACCAAGTATGAAGCCGTCATCGGCTTGGAAACACATATCCAACTCAACACCACCAGCAAGATCTTCTGCGTCTGCAAGGCTGATTCTTGGAACGATCCGCCCAACACCAACATCTGCCCGGTGTGCACCGGGTTGCCGGGGGTGTTGCCGGTGCTCAACCAACGCGTCGTCGAGAAAGCTTTGTTGCTGGCGGTTGCCATGCACGCCGAGATCCAGCCGGAATCCTACTTCGACCGCAAGAATTATTTCTACCCTGACCTGCCCAAAGGCTATCAGATCACTCAGTATGATCGTCCCATCGCGCTGGGCGGTTGGTTGGATGTTCCGGTGCCGGCTTCGCCCGCCGGCGGGGCTTATATTCGCCGGGTCGGCATCGCCAAACTGCACATGGAGGAAGACGCCGGCAAGACCCGCAATGCCGGTCACCTGCGCCAGATCGACTTCAATCGTTGCGGCGTGCCGCTCATCGAGATGGTCACCAATCCCGACCTGCGCACCGCCGCCGAAGCCGCCCAGTACCTGACGCGCCTGCGCCAGTTGCTGCGCTGGATCGGCGTTTCCGAGGCGGACATGGAGAAGGGTCACCTGCGCTGCGATGCCAACGTCTCCATCCGCCCCGCCGGCAGCCAGGTGCTGAACCCCAAGACCGAGATCAAGAACGTCAACGCCATCGATGCCGTGCGCGAGGCGATCGAAAAAGAGTTCGAGCGCCAGGTGCGCGAGGTGGAAGCCGGGCACCGTATCGAAGCCTGGACCCTGGACTGGGACGAAGAAGCCCAGGTGTTGCGCAAGATGCGCTCCAAAGAGACCGAAGCCGATTACCGCTACTTCCGCGAGCCGGATTTGTTGCCGGTTTGCCTGACACAGGCGCAGATCGACGCAGCGGCGCAAGAAATGCCGGAACGTCCGCTCGACCGCCGCGCCCGCTTCATGGAAACTTACCAATTGCCGGAGTACGACGCCGAAATCTTGACCGCCGAGCGCCAACTGTCGGATTTCTTCGAAGCCGCCGCCACTGCCTATGGCGACGAACCCAAGAAGGTCTCCAACTGGATGATGAACGAAGTGCTACGCATGCTCAACGAGCAGGGGCTGACCGCCGGCGAACTGCGCTTGCAGCCGGCTCACCTGGCGGAGATCATCCAACTGGTCGATGATGGCGCCGTCAATGCTGCCACCGGCAAGGCGCTGCTCGCCAAAGTGCAGCAAAGCGGCAGATCGCCCGCGCAAGTCGTGGCGGATGAAGGGCTTGCCAGGGTTTCGGATGATTCTGCCATCCGCGCCGTGGTCGAAGCCGTGTTGTCCGAATCCCCCAAAGAGGTCGAGTCCTACCGCGCCGGCAAGGTCACGCTCATCGGCTGGTTCGTTGGGCAGGTCATGCGCCGCATGGGCGGCAAAGCCGATCCCGCCCTGGCGCGCAGTATCCTGGAAGAGTTGCTGCGCTGATCACGGGTGGCGTTATTCTGGCTGCGGCGTGGCATGCTTCAATTTGCACTCCGGGCAATCCACCGGCAGCCCTGGGTTGGCGCCCAGCAGGTACAGCAAGTCCTGTGCGAATATCTCGGTGAATTTCATCCGGTCGCTCCGCTGTATGTGCACCGCATCTTTGAACCACTCGTCCAGCACCCGCTCATCGAAGGCGTAATCCATCAGGATGATCTCATTCGTTGCCAGGTAGGCGTCCAGATCATCCATATAAGCCAGTAGTTCTTTGGAGGCGTCAGCCCGGGTGGGGTGGCGCGTGGTTTTCATACGCACCATGATCAGTTGCATGTCCTTCTCGTGCGCCAGCCGGATGATCTCCGGCAAAAATGAGCGCTCCACCTGGTGGTCGAATTGCATATCGATTGGGTCGTAAAGCGAGTTTTCCTTCGCGTCAACTTCCATATCCAGACCCAAGATATCGAAATTATCCGCGGAAAAAACGGACTTCAAGGCTTCATCCACGCAATCCACGCTGCACCCCAACAGCTTGAAAGGCAGGAAAGATTTGAAATTGTTCCCCGATAATTCCAACAAATCATCTCTTGTTCGGTACATCGGCAGATAGCTCTCCATGAACTGTTCCAGCTTGGGCATTGGCATAATGTATGCCCGCTCCAGCAACAGCGCCTCGTCCTCGCCGGCGTATTCATCGAGCATTGCCAGGTATTTGCCATCCACCCTGAAATTCGCCGAGGTGAGCATGGTATCCCGGAAGAAAATAACCAGGTATTGCGGGGTGTTCGGTGCCAGTGCGATGTTGTTTTTTAAAATCAGGTACCACAGGGCGGATCCGGATCCCGGCACATCGGCGTATTCGATCGTCAAGCCGGTCAGATCCCGCAGCCCTGCCTGGTCGATGCTGTCCCGCAACATTGAATCGCCCATCAAAAAGAATTGCGGCTGGGTCTCTTTGATCTGGTCGAGAAATCGAGTTCGCATATACTCGTCAAATTCCGGACCGAGTGCTTCCGGGTAGGTGCGGTCATATTTCAGGTGCAGTGTCAATTCTGCCGCGACCAGAAAGATCAATAAAAACGTTAGGAACCGAAAAAAAAGTTTCATCTTGCTGCCATATTAAAACTGGAAATAGATAAAGTCCTGCGGCGCGGCGTTGAGATAGATGATCGTCAGCGCTGCCGAGGCGGCATGAACAAGCGGGCGTAGCCACGCGTGGCTGAACTGCCAGCGGTCCAGCAGGTGGTAGACCAACAGCGGCAGCGCGTATACGCCGATCACCGAAAGGCTGGAAAGGCAGGCGACCAGGTCGGCGCGTCCGTACAGCCACGGACTGCCGGTCAGGATATCGCCCAGCCACTTTAATGAAGGCGCCCGGAAGATCAGCCAACCGAACACCGTCAACCCGAACATCACCACCCACGCCAGCGCGCGTTTGGGCGTGAAGGCGCTCCAACGCTCCGGCTGCAAGCCCAGCGCGTGGTAGATCACGATCAGCACGCCGTAATATAAACCCCACAGGATGTAGGTCCAGCCGGTGCCGTGCCAGAAACCGCTTGCCAACATGGTGACCAGCGGCGGCAGCGCCCACGCCAGCCAGCGCCAGCGACCCAGTTCGCGCCGCGCCAGCGCCCGCCGCAGCGGGAAGAAGATGTGTTCCTTCAACCAGGCGGTCAACGTCATGTGCCAGCGGTTCCAGAAATCCGAAGGGGAGACCGCCAGGTAGGGCGCGTTGAAGTTGGGGCTGCTCTCGATTCCCAGGAGCCGCGCCACCCCGCGTGAGAGGTCGGTATAGGCGCTGAAATCTGCCAGCACTTGCAGCGTGAATCCCAACCCGCCCACCAGCAGCAAGGCGATCGAGGGCGCTTCCAGCAGGAAGATGCGCTCCACCACGTTGGCGACCGTGTCGGCGATCACAAGTTTCTTGAAGACTCCTGTCACCAGCAGTTGCCAGGCGTCGAAGAAGTTCTCCCAATGCCATGTTCGCGTGCGGCTGAACTGCGCCAGCAGGTGATTGGGTCGGTCGATCGGTCCCGCCGCGAACTGTGGGAAGAAGGCGACGTACAGGGCAAAATCGATCCAGCCGCCGTCCGGCGTCAGGGTGCCGCGATAGACCACCACCACGTAGGCGATCTTCTTGAGTGTGTAGAAAGAGATGCCCAGCGGCAGCGCCATCTTCAGCGTCAGCGTGTTGGTCTCCAGCCCCAAGCCCGCCAGCATGCCCGTCACGTTGGCGGCGAAGAAGTTGAAATACTTGAACACCAATAACATACCCAGGTTGGTCGCCAGGCTGACCCACAGCAGCGCTTTCTTGTTCTGCGGTCGCGAGACCATCCCACCGGTCGCCAGGGCATCCACCGCCGTTCCCGCTGCCAGGATCGCGACAGCCTCCAGACTGCTGTAGCCCACGAAAACGTAGCTGGCAGCCAGCAGCAGCAAATTTTGCCAGCGCCGGCTGCGGATGAGCCAGTGGGCGACGGATGTGACGATGAAGAATAAGATAAACGTCAGGCTGGTAAACGACATAAGCTCTTGTACGCCGTTATTATACCAAGTACGGGAAAATGATAAACGCCCTTGCCGTCTCCTACAGTAAGCATCCTGTCCAACCTGCAAATCCGGTTCCATTGGCATATAATTGGCGCAAGTCGCTGCCGATTGGAAAGACGGTGTCATTTTGAGTCGGAGCGCAGCGGAGGCGAAGAATTTCGTTATTCCCTGTCATGTATTTGTGTTACGGAGCATCCCTGGTTCGTAAGCAATGCACCAGGATAACAAGTTAGTAACTTGACTTCGAAATGCGCAAGGACATCTTTCTACTCTGGCTTTTCCTTTTTGCATTGGGGCTGCGCCTCGCCGTTGTGCTGGCAGCGGCGCTGGCTGGTATGGGCATCGGTCTGGATGACATGTTCCAGTACGACATGCTGGCGCGCAGTCTGGTGGACGGGTTGGGTTACCGCTGGTACGCCGCTCCTGACCTGAAGATGCTCGAACCCTACGTCGAGTTTGATTTCACCAGCGTGCAATACGACCCGCGCGGCATGCTAACCTCCTTCCGCCCGCCGCTTTACCCCTTCTTTCTCGCCCTGGTCTACCGCGTGAGCGGCTTGGGCTTCGGGCGCTTCCTGGCGGCGCGCCTGGCGCAGGCGTTCATCGGCGCCGCGCTGGCGCCGTTGACGGTGCTGCTGGCGCGCCGGGTTTTCCCAGGCAACGAACGTGGCGCGCGCCTGGCTGGCTGGGCGATCGCTGCCTATCCCATGCTGGTGCTTTTCACCCTCGGCTTGGGCACCGAAAACCTCTTCATCCCGCTGCTGCTGCTGGGCACGCTGGCGTTGCTGTGGGCGGGACGGCTTGGCGGTTGGCGGCGCTTCGCGCTCGCCGGCGTGCTCTTCGGCTTGGCGCTGCTGACCCGCTCGGTCGCGCTGGGCGCGTTGGGCTTGGCGGCGGGTTGGGTGTGGTTTGCCCTGCGCCGGTTCAGACAGGCGCTGGTCTTCCTCGCCGCTGCCGTGCTGGTGGTGACTCCCTGGGTGGTGCGCAACTCGCTGCTGCACGGTCACTTCACCTGGATCGAGAACGCCCTCGGCTACCAGCTCTATGTCAGCTATCATCCCACCAGCAGCGGCACCTTCAACCCCAAGGTCTCGATGGACTTGATACGCATCCTGGATGACGACGCCCGCAACTGGGCGGGGATGGAAGCGGTGAAGGGCTTCATCCGGGATGATCCCGGGCGGGTCTTCACCCTGGCGTTGCGCCGGCTGGGTTATTTTTTGGGGCTGGAAAAGCGCATCCTGATCTACTTCTACGGCAACAACCTTCTGGGCTACCTGCCGCCGGGCGCTTTGTTGGCGCTCATGGCGGTGGTCATGCTGCCGTTCGTTGCCCTGGCGCTCCCCGCCGCCTGGGGCGCAACCCTGCCGTGGCGCAAGGAGGCTCTGCTGGTGGGGCTGGTCAGCCTGGGCTACCTGCTGCCGCACCTGGTCATCATCTCCGAGGAGCGCTTCCACCTGGCGCTGCTGCCTTTCATCGCCATCTTCGCCGCGCAAGCCAACACGCGCTGGCGCGAGATCCGCCGTGGCAGGCGTTGGGTGCTGGCGCTGGCGGCGCTGTTGTGCCTGCTGCTGGTCGCCAACTGGGGCTTCGACCTGTGGCTGGACCGCGAGCGCCTGGTGCAGATCTTCAGTCCAGGCGGCAATCAGTCCCACTTCTGGTATTAGGATTTTCCTGCAATTCCTGTATCTCTCGATGGCTCGATATCGAATTGCTTGCGAACTTTCCTTTGTGTGGCAAAAAAAGCTTGACATGGTGGACAGAACGGACAAATAATTGCCCAAGGGGTTTGGTGCTAGAATCTATATCATTCATAATCTTCAACGAGGTGGTGTATGCCGCTGACAGCCGGTCAAGTCTTGCAGAAGCGGTATAGAATTGTGAAGTTGCTTGGTCAAGGGGGCTTCGGGGCGGTTTATAGAGCCTGGGATATCAACTTGAATCGTGTCTGCGCGGTCAAGGAAAACCTGGATATCAGTCCGGAAGCGCAGCGTCAGTTCAACCGCGAAGCCATGCTTCTGGCGAATCTGTCACACCCCAACCTGGCGCGCGTGCTGGATTATTTTTTCCTTCCTGAACAGGGACAGTACCTGGTCATGGATTTTGTTGAGGGTCTGGACCTGCAGGAGATGTTGGAGCAGCGCGGCAGTTTCGATGAAGCGCAGGTGCTGCAGTGGATGAACCAGGTCCTGGATGGTTTGATCTATCTCCACCGCCAGACGCCGCCGGTCATCCACCGTGATATCAAGCCTGCCAACATTCGCATCACGCCGCAAGGTAAAGCCATACTTGTCGATTTCGGCATCGCCAAGATCTGGCAGCCCGGCATGCGCACCACCCAGGGCGCGCGGGCGGTCACCCCGGGCTATTCGCCCCACGAGCAGTACGGCAGCACCACCACCGATGCCCGTACCGATGTCTATTCGCTGGCGGCAACCGCGTATGCCCTCCTGACCGGGCAGGTCCCGCCGGAAGTCATGGACCGCATCAGCGGAACGGAGTTGCCTGCGCCTGGGAGCTTGAAACCGGGCATTAGCCCGCATGTCTCTCAAGCCATCCTGCGGGCGCTGGAGATCCAGCCTGCCAATCGCTTCCAGACTGTGGTGGAGTTCAAGGCAGCCCTTGCCGCCCCGGTCACGGTGGATGTTGCTCCCCCGAAGAATCAGACATCAGCGAGCATGCCGCGCAAACCCTGGCAGTGGCTGGTTGGAGCAGGCTTGGGGTTGCTGACGGTTGGTGCTGTGTTCTTGGTCCTCATCTCAAGGCTTACACTACCCGGTTCGGGAACCTCGCCGTTCGACCCGAAGACTGAAACGCCCTTGAAAACGATCACGCCGGGTGGCGTTCTGCCAACCGCGACTGGTTATGTGATGTACACCCGCATACGCACGACTGATGGTATGGTCGAGGTCTTCGTCCCCGAAGGTGACTTCGTCATGGGGACTGAAAGTAGCTACACTTTGTTTGCCGGACCAGAGCATTCGGTCTATCTGGATCGATACTGGATTGACCAGACCGAGGTCACGAATGTCATGTACGCTCGCTGCGTGGCAGCCGGCGCGTGCTCCGACCTTGAAGGAATTGAGCGGTCGTCGCAAACCCGCGATGATTACTACGACAATCCCATATATGCCGATTATCCGGTACAAAACGTCGATTGGTTCCAGGCGGATGCCTACTGCCGGTGGGCGGGTGCGCAGTTGCCCACCGAGGCGCAATGGGAAAAAGCAGCGCGGGGAGTCGATGGGCGCACCTACCCATGGGGCGAGGGTATCGATTGCACACATGCAAATTTCTATGGCAAGGATGAGGGCTGTATCGGGGACACCACCCGTGTCCGTAGTTACCCATCAGGAGCAAGTCCATATGGTGCGTATGATATGGTGGGAAATGTCTCTGAATGGGTGGCGGATTGGTATGCGGAGGATTATTATTCTTCCTTGGTCGAATGGATCAATCCGCGGGGACCCGCAGTTGGGGTGGGTCGAGTCCGCCGCGGTGGTAATTATTGGGACATTGATAATTTCGTCAAATCTCCCAAACGCGATGGGTTGGAACCTTCAGCGTCGTACATGCACGATGGCATCCGCTGTGTGAGGACGGATGAGATCGTAGAGGCTGTTCCAACTCCCACGGCTGAAATTGTTGTCACCGCGGTTCCCCCCACGGCAACAGTGGTCGCCGGGGCGACCCGGGAACGCGCTCGTGATGGGATGGTCGAAGTGTTCGTCCCGGCAGGAAATTTCACCATGGGGAGCACTGCCGGGGATTTGGACGAGCAGCCGGTCCATACCGTTTACCTGGATGGTTTTTGGATCGACCAGACCGAAGTGACCAACGGCATGTATGCGCTGTGTGAAGTGGATGGAGATTGTTCGATTCCGCTTAATCAAAAGTCCAGTACCCGGGAGATCTATTATGGGAACAGTGACTACTTGGACTACCCGGTAATTTATGTGGATTGGCGCCAGGCGGATACCTATTGCCGCTGGGCAGGTGGACAGTTGCCCAGTGAAGCACAATGGGAAAAAGCGGCGCGGGGTGAGGATGGGCGTTTGTATCCATGGGGAAACCAGCCACCGGATGGCAGCCGGGCAAATTTTTCCCCAGTTCTAACAAACACAGGCGATACGAAACCCGTGGGTAGTTATCCGGCAGGGGCAAGCCCTTACGGAGCCCTGGATATGGCTGGCAACGTTTCGGAATGGGTGGCGGATTTGTACGATGAATCGTATTACAGCAGTCTTGAGGATTGGAATAATCCGCCCGGTCCTGTAACCGGTCTATATCGGGTGTTCCGGGGTGGTGCATGGACGAACTATGATGCTATTTTGCGTTCCGCATCCCGATATTTCGACCCGATCACCTTCGCAGCGTATTATCATGGTTTCCGTTGCGCACGGACAGACTGAGGGAGGAAGCTTCATAACAATGATCCGCAAACTGCTCGGTCCGCCCCTGCACATAGAATGGAAAACCGCCGTGATGACGGTGGTGGTCACCCTGCTCATCATGGTCGACTACTACTTCGAGCTCACCCCCTGGAAGCACATCGACCGCTTTATCCTCTATATGCTGGTGCCG
>JABLXM010000138.1 GCA_013177815.1 Anaerolineae bacterium
TCGTAGTGGCTGTCAAGGAAAACCTATTCCTGGCGGAAGAATATACGCGCCAGTTTCAACGCGAAGCGAACATCATGGCGAGCCTGCACCATGTGAGCCTGCCACGGGTGGGAGATTATTTCTTCATCCAAGGGCAAGGGCAGTACATGATCATGGATTTCATCCAGGGGGAGGATCTGCGCCAACGCATCGAGCGATTGGGGAATATTCCGGAGCGGGATATGATCCTGATCGGGTCGTTGATCTGCGACGCGCTGAGCTACCTGCACTCGCGACCGGTGCCCATCATCCACCGCGATATCAAACCCGGGAATATCAAGATCACACCTGAAGGTCAGGTGTTCCTGGTGGACTTCGGATTGGCGAAGTTGATGGAGGGCAGTCAGGTGACGACGACCGGGGCACGGGCAATGACCCCCGGCTATTCGCCACCCGAACAATACGGTCCGGGGCACACCGATGCACGATCCGATATCTATTCACTCGGCGCGACGCTGTACGCAGCACTTTCCGGCATCATCCCGGAAGACGGGCTGGCAAGGATGACGGGCAAAGCAGACCTGACGCCCATCCGGCAATTACAACCCAAGATCAGCCGAAAGCTGGCAATGGTGATCGACCGCTCGCTGCAACTGGAACCGGACGACCGCTACCAGACGGCGGATGAGCTCAAGGTGGCTTTGTTGGAAGCGGGCGACATGACACAATTGCTGCATACGCCCATCACCGTAGCACCGCCGCCGCCGGAAGTGCTGGAAGAACAACCCAAGCTCAACAACCATGACCAGCCGATCACGCCAGGTCCGAACGGGGAAAAAGAGAAAGCCAGGAAGAAAGCGCAGCGCCGACCCAAAAAACGGCGCGTTCCGGTCCTGGCGCTAATCGCAGCCATGTTGGTGGGGATCATCGCGGGCGCCATCTACCTGCAACCCACATTGCCGACAACGCTATATGGGCTGGTGAGCGGTTGGGTCAACCCGACAGTGGTTACAACCTTCAACCCAACCGCAACCATCACTGAGCAAGTGAGCCGGACGCCCGTTCCGATCCGTCCAACCCAAGAAAACATCGAGGCGACCGAGGCAACCAGCACCGAAACGCCAGAGGCGACGGTCGCAATGACCGAAACCGAAGCGCCCGCGACCGAACCGACCGCGATGGCAACATTAGAACCTTTGATCTCGTTCGTCTCGGATCGAACGGGCAGCATGCAAGTGTGGTTGATGGATATGAACGGCGAGAACGAATGGCAGTTGACGAATATCGACAGCGGCGCCTGCCAACCGAACTGGTCGCCGGACGGCAAGCAATTCGCGATCATCTCGCCCTGCACAGCCAAATCGTTCCCATATTACACAGAGGCGCAGATCTACCTGGTCAACGCAGACGGGAGCGACCCGCAACCGCTGCCCATCTCCGGACCGGGCGATTTCGACCCGGCATGGTCACCGGACGGCATGAAGATCGCGTTCTCTTCATTACGTTCGGGCGTGGCACATATCTACGTGTACAACCTGGCAACCGGCAAGATCGAAGAGCTTTCTGATACGCGCTTCGCCGATATCCAGCCATCCTGGAACCCCAACGGGAAACAGATCGCATTCTCACGGAAGGAAGTCTATTCCCACATCTCGATGATGTCCACCACCGGTCAGACGCAATTCATCTTCAGCCTGCCCGGCAGCGTGAACGATTATTGGCCAATCTGGACACCGGACGGGACATCCTTGTTCTATGGGAAGATCTCCGATTCGTTCGTCCCGTGGCTGGTGGAGATGAATTACGAAGATCGCGGAGTCGGACCGGAGATACGGGTGCCGCCGTTGACCTCGAGCGACGCCGGGAAACCGATCTACGACGCCGCGCTCTCACCAGATGGGCAATGGCTGGCTTTCGAAGGGTGGCCAGACGGACAGAATCATGATATCTACCTGATGGACGTGGACGGCGAGAACCTGCTGCGCCTGACGACCGACCCAGGCTACGACTTCGACGCCGCTTGGGTGCCCGTGACCAAGCCATAAGCAACCAATGACGCTCGTTATCGATACCACGCTCCAGGATCGTTACCTGATCAAGCAGGTGATCGCGCAGGGCGGCATGGGGGCGGTCTACCTGGCTGAGGATACCACCCTGGGGGTGATGGTAGCGATAAAAGAGAATTTATATGCCTCGAAGGAATCCAGCCGGCAATTCAGGCAGGAGGCGACGATCCTGGCAGGATTGCGGCACCCGAACCTGCCACGCGTGACGGACCATTTCGAGCTCCCCAACCAGGGACAGTACCTGGTGATGGATTACATCGAAGGGGAAGACCTGAAACACATCATCAAGAACGAGGGTCAACTGGATATCGATCGCGTGGTCCAGATCGGAAAATCGATCTGCGACGCGTTGATATACCTGCACTCGTTAGACCCTCCGGTGGTGCACCGGGATATCAAGCCCGGCAACATCAAGATCACGCCAGACGGAAAAATCTACCTGGTGGATTTTGGGCTGGCGAAAGCCTCCCAACCGGACATGCCAACCACAACGGGGGCGCAGGCGTTCACGCCCGGCTATGCGCCGCCCGAACAATACGGCGAGGGACGAACGGGTCCGGCTACGGATATCTACGCCTTGGGGGCAACCCTGTATGCGGCGTTGACCGCCAGCATCCCGGAGGACGCGATGGCGCGGGCGCTGGGAAACGCGGAACTGACACCGGTCGTGCAACGCAACCCGAACGTACCGCGCCGGCTGGCGCAAACGCTGGATAAAGCCATGTCAGTCAGGATGAAAGATCGATTTGTCAACGCTTACGAGTTCCGCGAAGCACTGGGGAATGCAACAACCTCAGAAAGCGCAAAACCCATCCCCCAGCCAACAACGAGCAGCCCGCAACCCGCAGTCATGGATGAGTCCGAAGCAACGCGACCGGGCTGGCACACGTCCCAAAGCAAGGACAAGATGAAGAAACAACCCCGGTTGTGGATGACGATACCCGCCGGGATATTGCTATTAGCCGGTCTGATTGGATCATTATCACTGCTGGGCGGACAATCGTTGAGCAACGCAACGGCGACCGTGACGATGGCGAGCGACGAAACCCCATCCGCCCTGGCATCTGCGACGCCCGAAGCATTGCCGACGCCCGCAGCAAGCGAGACGGCGGCGGTGAATGAAATCGTGGTGCCTACCGAAAGCCCGACGAACGCAGAGACACAGACCGGCGGCAGCGCGGAGATTGCATACGTCTCGGACCAAAGCGGGGTACCACAAATCTGGATCATGAATGCCGACGGCAGCGGACAGCGGCAGATCACGAATATCGCGGGCGGCGCCTGCCAGGTGGATTGGTCCCCAAGGGGCGACAAAATCGTGTTCACATCACCGTGCGAGAAAGGTGACAACCGGTTCGTGGGGGCATCAGTTTTCGTCTCCAACCCGGATGGGAGCGACCTGCGCATCATGGATACCACCCCGGGCGGAGACTACGACCCGGCATGGTCGCCGATGGGAGACAAGATCGCCTTCACATCAGTGCGAGACCGAATTCCGCATATCTATGTGTATGACACGGTCAAGCAGAGCATAACGGCATTGACCGGACCTTCCAGTTTCGACTCCCATCCAACCTGGTCGGCAGACGGAAGCCAGATCGCTTTTCAATCCAATCGGCTGGGCGTGATGCAAGTGTGGGTGCTGGACCTGAAGTCGAACTCGGTCAGCGATTACTCGCCGATCGACAGCGGCAACTCGATCCAACCGGCGTGGGCGGCAGCCGGCGATTTCATCGCCTACAGCCAGGGCTCGAACCTGCCATGGGCAGTGATAAAACGGACAGGCGACCGTTTTTCGCCAGAGGTGCGGTTGGAAACAATCCGCCCCATCCTCAATATATCGATCTCACCCGATGACCGATGGTTGGCATTCAACAGCATTCAAGAGGGGAACAGCGATATCTACGTGCTCAATACCAGCGGCAGCAGCCTGATCCGGCTCACCAACAGTCCGGCAACCGAAGAACAACCCGCCTGGCGACCGTTCAAGAACCCTTGAGCAGCGGCGCGTATTGTTGCGCAAAAAGCGAGGGGGCACCGCCGGTGTGCCAAAACAAAATCCGCTCCCCTTTTTTGAAGAAGCCTTTACGCACCAGGTCAATCATAGCACCCGCGCTACGACCGGTATAGACGGGGTCCAACACGATGCCCTCATAGCGAGCAAAGAGATGCATGGCTTCGAACTCAAGCAAGCTAGGCACGCCGTAGCCGGCGCCCAGATAATCATCGTTGACGATGATGGCTGAATCATCGACCTGGACTGGGCTGTTAACCCAATCGGATGCGCCATGAACGAGGTCTGCGATCGTGGCGCGAAGGGCAGCGCGGGGGTGATCGATACTGATGCCAAGTATCCTGCCGGACCAGCCGGCGGCGTGCGCGCCAAGGATCAAGCCCGCCTGGGTGCCCGCCGAAGATGAGGCAACCACAATCCAATCAAATTCATCGGACTGGGCAGACAATTCCTCAAAGGCGAAGTAATAGCCGAGCGTCCCCAAAGGTGTGGAAGCGCCCAGGGGGATCTTGTACGGGCGGCGTCCATCCTCCCAAGCTTTCAGGTAAACCTGGTGCAGGGTCTCATCACGGATGGATTTTTCGGTCCAGACCAGCTCGGCGCCAAACAGTTCGTCCAGCAGGAAATTGCCGTTGCCAGCCTGTTGCGGATCACCGGAAAGGACGAGAATGCAGTCCATACCGAACTTGGCAGCCACGGCAGCCGTGAGGCGACAATGGTTGGACTGCGCCGCGCCCACGGTCACCAGGGTGCGCGCACCCTGAGATTGGGCATCCGCCAGTAGAAGCTCCAACTTGCGGGTCTTGTTGCCGCCAAACGCCAAGCCGGTCAGGTCGTCGCGCTTGATCCATAAGCGAACATCTTTTAGGAAGGCAGACAACCTGGGCATGGATTCCAGGGGGGTAGGCAAGTGTGCGATTTTCACGCGCGGGATCATAGAGCGACCTCCTGTCGTGTTTCGCGGCGGCGCCAAAAGCGCATGACCGCCAGGATGCGAGGAATGAAGGTGGCATAGAGACGATAAAGCAAGGGTTTATTGGTGTAATCCCAGGCGCCGCTGGTGCGGACGACGGCGCCGCCCCAGCCCAATTTGAAGCGATAGACTCCCCACAGTGGGTCTTCTTCGTTGAATTCATCCGGTGCACCCCACAAGTCGTAAACCGTGCAGCCGGCATCCCGGGCGACGCGCATGGCTTCCCACTGCAACAGATAAGTCGGCATCGCTTCGCGGTGCTCCTGAGTGGACATGCCGTACAGATACCAGGCGCGCGCGCCAAAGTGGAAGAGAACCAAGGCAGCCACCGGGTGCGACTCCACCTCGGCAATCAAAAATACCGCCATGTTGTTTTCGTAGAAGCGTTGCCAAACGTCGAAATAATATTCCTTTTGACGAATGATGAAGCCATCGCGGTCTGCCGTGGCAGCGTACATGCGATACATGAGAGGGAGATCCTCAAGCGTCCCGCGACGGACGACAACACCCTTGCGCATGGCAAGCCGGAGGTTGTAGCGGGTCTTCTGCTTCATACGCGCCAGCCAGTCATCCTCGGTGCCGCCCAAGTCGATAAGCACGGTGTTCCTGAACTGCACCTGATCCGCGGCATAGCGCCAGCCACGCTGGCGCATGCGCTGCAGGAGCGCCAAGCCGACCGGGTCATCCACAGCATCGTCCTGACCCGGCACGCCAGCGCCAATGACCAGTTCCGGATCGATCTTGACAAAGACGACGCCTTTACGGCGGGCGGCATCCTCCAAGCCCGCCAGAACTTGATCCACCCGTTCCGGGACGCTCCAATCCAAGAGCGGACCGCGGGGAACATAGGCAACATCGAGATGGGTATCCAGGGGACCATACTTGAGACGACGGGAAAGCAGAAGCGCAGCGGCGGCTGGCTCGCCCGTCGGCATTTCCCACACACGTGGCGAGACCCGCCAACCCGCAGCGGCTTTGGTTTGACCCCAGTCCCACGTTTGAAGCAAATGCCCGTGAGACACGTCGAGAATCAGAGCATTCCACTGCTGGCGGTCAAATTTCATGCGTCCATCCGGGCGATCTTACGATACAAACGGTAAATATTGTAACGCCAAGAGCCAAGCACCAGATCAAAGGCAGGGTAAGCACGCATGACCTGACCGCCAAAACCACGCTTGAAGCGGTAGACACCCCAAAGCCCATCGGAGCGAGCGAGAAAATCTCGCTCCAGGACCTGCTCGGATTCATCCGGCACACCCCAGAGGTCATACGAGCGACAACCCAAACGCAGGCACCAACGCATGGCTTCCCACTGAAGGAGGTAGGTCGGCATGAGGTTCCTGGAATCATTGGATGAGGCGCCATAGAAATACCAGGCACGGGAACCGTTGCGAAAGACCATGATGCCAGCCAGCGGCTCGCCCTGGTGACGGGCGATAAAGAGTTGTGCCTGGTGGCGGGGGAACAATTCATAGACCGACCGATAATAAGCCTGGGCATGGACGCCGAATTGATCCCTCTGACCGGTGGTGAGCATGAGCGAATAGAAAACATCCAGGTCATCGGACAGTTCGACGACGACGCCTTTTTTCTCCGCGAGGCGGATGTTGTAGCGGGTCTTTTGCTTCATGCGGGAGAGGACATCCGTTTCGCCGGCAGCCAGATCCACGACCACCGTCCCGCGCGGCTGGACGGCGGCGGCGTTGCGCACCAGAGCCGGTGTGGGTGCGGGAATTTCAACCGATGCGCCCTCCCAGGCGTCCGGCTCGACCTTGAGAAACTGGATGCCCTGATCGCGACAATACTCCACCAACCCAGCCAGCAACGCATCCCAACCGGTTCCAAGCGGACCTTTGGGAATATAGGCAAAGGAAAGACCAAGCGGCATGGGTTTGACCAGGACCTGCGCCCCGCACTGCCCGTGGCGGACACGGACAGGTCGCCAACCAAAGCGGGCTTTGAGATCACCCCAGGCGCCGGTCTGTAAAATATGGGCATCGGGATGCTCACCGATGAAGGCATCCCAGGCGTTACGGTCAAGAATCTCCATGATCAGATGGACGTGATCTCTGGCGGCGGCGTGCCCTGGATGGCAGCATCCGGGATGATTTCATCCAGGATGGCAATGATGGCGCGCGGGTCACCCTCGTTCGCCAGACGCACCAGCTCATCGACCAGGTTGCGGAGGGACTCGCCGGTGATGCTCTCCTGGTCTTCCATGCGGAAGATATCGGGGTGCTGGGTTGGAAGGAAGAGCTGCCCTTCATCCCATAAATCCTCGTTCAGCTTCTCGCCTGGGCGTACGCCCGTGAAGACGATCTCGACATCTCTGCCGGGTGTCAGACCAGACAAGCGGATGAGGTCTTCCGCCAGGTCGAGGATGCGAATGGGTTCGCCCATATTGAGGATGTAAGTTTCGCCAAATTTTCCCAGACCCGCCGCCTGCAAGACCAGGTGAACGGCTTCCGGAATAGTCATGAAATAGCGCTTCATATCCGGATGGGTGATGGTGACCGGACCGCCGTGGGCGATCTGACGTTTGAACAACGGCACAACACTGCCGCGGCTTCCGAGCACATTCCCGAAGCGGACAACCGAGAAGGACTTGCCGGTGCGTTCGGCAGCGTCCAGGACGATCATTTCGGCGATGCGCTTGGTGCCGCCCATCGCGTTGACCGGTCGGATGGCTTTATCGGTGGATATCATGACCAATTGCTCAACATCAACCTGCAAAGCGGTTTCAACCACGTGCCAAGTGCCCAGGATGTTATTGGTCACAGCTTCTTCCACGTTCACTTCCATCAGAGGGACATGTTTATGGGCGGCGGCATGGAAGATGACCTGTGGGCGGATTTTATACATGACATTCTTGATACGCATATAATCGCGAATATCACAAATGACCGGCTGCATGACGAGGTTGGGGAAACTCTCCTGAAGCTCCAGCAGCGATTCGAAGATGGTATTTTCTCCGTGTCCGAGCAGGACCAATTCGGACGGTCCCCATCGCGCGATCTGACGGCACAATTCACGACCGATGGATCCGCCTGCGCCGGTGACCAGCACCACACGACCGCTGATGATGGAACCAACCTGGCTGTCCAAAATGCGCGCCGGTTCGCGCCGGAGCAGGTCGGTGATATCCACCTCTCGCAAGCGGCTGATGCTGACCTTGCCGCCCAACAATTCATAAATGCCCGGCATCGTGCGGAAGGGGACGCCACGCTGGCGGCAGACATCCGCCACCAGCCGGACGATGTTGCCGGGAGCAGACGGAATGGCAATGATGACCTCATCGACGTGCATCTTTTCCAGAACCCTGGCAAGGTCCGTGACCTTGCCCACCACCGGGACGCCGTGGATGGATTGGTTCTGTTTTTCGGGGTTGTCATCCAGAAAGCCAACGGCGGAAAGACCCAGTTGCGGATTCTTCTGCAATTCACGCACGACCAAGGCACCGGCATCGCCGGCGCCGACGACCATGGCGGATTTGTTCCTGCCCGCCTGGGTAGCGGCAGAATTCTGGGCGATATTCTCTGCCAACAGGCGGATGGCAAAACGCAAACCGCCGACGAGGAGGATGGACAACAACCAATCGATGACCAAGACCGAACGGGGAAAGCCGGTGAAAACACCCAGGGCAAAGAGACTGACGAGCGGAATGGCTAACAAGAGCGAGGCTGCGGTGACAGCGGTGG
>JABLXM010000139.1 GCA_013177815.1 Anaerolineae bacterium
TCGAATGGGCTTACTATCGGGAATGACTGGGATCTTGCATCGGCTGACCTGGTGAAGTATGCTGACGATCATAAATGGTGCAAGAACAGGGACGATTTTCATTTTGCCCGTTGTTATTCGGATGTGATCTATACGCGTTTTAGTGCTTCGTATGCTCGGCAGCAGTGTTCCACCAGCCGCTTGCGCCAACAGGTTGGTCAGATCACACCCGCCGTGATGATGTCATTGCTGCGCAGTCATGGCACGCCTCAACCGCAGGATTGGTCGCCGGATAAAGCGCTAGGTGGTGCTCATATTTGTATGCACGCTGGTTTTGGGCCGATCCGCATCAGCCAATCGACCGGTTCATTGGTGTCTCATATCACCGATGGATTGACGACTCATTGGGTCACGATGACTGCTGCGCCTTGCACCAGCCTGTTCAAACCCGTTTGGTTGGATTGTGAAGACATCGATTTCGGACCGCTCCCGTCTGGCACCTATGACCCTGCGTCCATCTTCTGGCAGCATGAGCAATTACACCGGGCGATACTTAAAGATTATCAAAGCAGGCTGCCACTGCTCTCATCTGAACGGGATAGTCTTGAGCAGGAATGGCTCCGCGAGGTTGCTTCTATCGGGTCGATGGCGGTGACTTCCAGGGGGTCGTTTTCAAAAACTTGCATTCAGCAGGCGGGAGAATTTGAGCGCGATTGGTTGGAACGAATTAAGCAGCAGCCATTGCAGAGGCAGCCGAGAATTTATTATCATATGGCTTGGCGAAAATTTAATCGAGCAGCAGGATTGAATATCTGAATCTATCCGTGGATTGTAGTTTGGATCGTCTGGGTAGCTGAAAATCTGGGTGTGGCATGAATTGGGTCTGGATCATTTTTACAAAACCATTTATCAACCTGCCGGAGCAACTCTGGGTTTGGCTTGTCTGGGTGGTTTGGATCGCGGTGCTGCTTGGCGCAATGACACGGTCAAAGCCCACGGTCATTTCGAAGGGATATTCTTGCTTCTATGTGCTCTTCTTGATGGTATTTTTGATACCAGTCTCATTCCTAGTGGCTTTTAAGATCATCGATCTTGGCTTTCTCTCACCGCCAGGTGCGGCGCTCATCCCCGGTGGTAACTTGCTGGTCATATTCTCAGCTCTCCCATGGATGTTCGTTGCCGCGCTGTACGGACCCATGATGGGAGCCCTGATTGGTGCTCTCGTTGGGGTTTTCGCAGCAATTTGGGGCACCCATGATGTTTATCCGATTATCATGACCGCTACTTTTGGATACTTCTACGGTATGTTCATCCATCAACCGTTTTCGGATAAATTCTTCACCGCCTTACGCCAACCGCTCATCGCCGCAATCATTTTGGCTCTTGTCGCTATGCCATTACTGATGTTCAGCACGCTCGTCGTGGTTGATGGTTCGTTGAGCATCCGTTTGGATGCTGCCCTCACCCAATCCTACCCTCTGATCATACTGCGTTGCTTTGAGTTTCTTCTTGGCGGAGTGGTATTACAGGTTATATCCAGCCTCAAACCTGGGCTAATTCCTACCCCCAAGGAAGTCATTCCGTCTCGGGCTCAAACCGACATGGTGGCGCATTTTGTTTCTATCAATGCCCCCGTAATATTGGTAATGCTTGTCCTCTTGATGATCGCAGATTGGATTGTTGCCGGTGTAGTGGTGAAAGGGTCGTTGGAAAGCCAAATGGCGAGCACTGCAACCTTATCTGCGGATAGTATGCCCTATTTTCTGGATACCGGACAAAACCTGATTCTTTCTTACACATTTGATGAAGCGACTTGGCAAGATACGACCCTGCTGGAATCATCGTTGGCAGAAAAAATTCACACCATCGCATTCTTTCAGTCATTGGTTGTCATGGACCTTGGCGGGAATCCACGCGCCACGTACCCACCGGGGGAACTTGATCACCTGTCACTCAGTCGGGAGGAATTGGCAGGCATCCAACTCGCTGCCAATGGTGAATTGATTCAGGCGTACGCTTTGCCGCCGCCACCCCATGTTTCAGCTTCACAGGTATCATTTATCGCGCCAGTCTGGAATGACCTGCGGGTGCCGGTTGGCGTTATTCTCGGTCGGTCGGATATGAAAGTCAACCCGTTCACCCAGCCAGCCATCCAGGCGTTGGGCTCTTTCCAGAAGCAGGGTGGGGATGGCTTGATCATGGACGAATACGGTCGGATCCTGCTATATCCTGATCCTGACCACTCATTTGGTTGGAATATAGAAGACTTGCCTGAAAAAGAGGGTTTTTCGACTATCACCGCAACCAATGGTGAAAAATTGTATGCCTACCTTCAACCGGTCGCGGATAGATCTTGGAAGGTCATTCTGACCATTCCTGCCGCCGCAGCTCAAGAGTCGGTATTACAGGTTGCTTTACCAACCATCCTTTCTTTGATGGGATTTTCGTTCATAGCAATGGCAATCCTCATACTATCCCTGATTGGGGTAAAACGTTCTTTGGGTCAACTGTCAGAAGAAGCGCAACGGCTATCAAGTGGCAGTCTGGATCGCTCGCTGGCGATAAAAAAGGTTGATGAGGTTGGTCAATTAGGCAATGCTTTTGAGGTCATGCGAATTAATCTCAAACAGCGCCTTGACGAAATGGACCGATTGTTGGCTGCCAGCCAGGGCGTGGCTGCCAGTCTGGACCTTGAGCAGATAATCATGCCGGTTCTGAAGGCTGCAATGGGATCCGGTGCGGATATGGCGCGGGCGGTCATACTGGATAAAAAGAGTGGCGACGAGAAGCCCGGCGTGACGGTTGTTTATGGTGTTGGCAAAGTTGCCCAAACATATGCCTATCTGGATGAGCAGATTTTTGAAATTGTCCACTCGAACAGGATGCTTGTGGTACCACTGGCGGAGCGTTTCCACACCCTGCGCTTCTCTGTTCATCGTCCGGCATCCTTGATCGCCGTAGCGATACGTGCGGAAGGTGAATACATTGGTGCGCTTTGGACGGCGTACCAGCGTGCCCACGACTTCTCGGATGCTGAGCAAAATTTCCTGGCTACCCTTGCTGGTCAGGCGAGTCTGGCAATCACCAATGTTCGTTTATTCCAATCCGCCGAAATTGGCAGACAGCGGTTGCAAGCTGTCATAACTTCTTCGCCGGAGCCAATTCTTGTTATCGATGAAAACAACCATTTATTGATATTGAACGATGCTGCTACGCAGGCGACCGGGCTGATAAGACCGTCCCAGCCGGGCATGCCGCTCGAAGAGGTTGTCATCAATCCAGATCTGTTGGCGCTCATTCGGCAGGATGCCGATGAGAGCACGATATCGAAGGAAATTATCCTCCCCAACAAACAAAGTTACTCCGCCAGCGTGAAACGAGTTCGCACCGATCATCAGCGCTTTGGAAAAGTCTGTGTTCTCCGCGAAATCACCCAGTATAAAGAGATCGACGCCATGAAGTCTGAATTTGTGTCCACTGTCAGTCACGAATTGCGCGTCCCGCTGCAAATGATGCACGGCTATGCCACCATGCTCCAGATGGTGGGGGACCTGAACGACCCGCAGAAAACATACACCGCCAAGATCCTGGCAAGCGTTGATAGCATGACAAGCCTGGTCAACAATATTCTCGATCTGGAGCGTATTGATTCTGGCTTGGATCTTAAGCTTGAATTGATCGACTTGGATACGATCATCAAGGAGTCGATTAAGACCCTCTTGCCGCAAGCCGTGCAAAAACATATCCAAATGGTCTATGCCCCCCCAGACGAACCGCAGATCATCCAGGTGGATCGGGCGCTGTTCTCACAGGCAATCATCAATCTGCTGGATAATGGTATACGATATTCCTCGATGGGTAGTGAGATCGCAGTGAATACTGTTTTTGCCGGTCGGTACGCGACCATTACCATCAAAGATCATGGTTTGGGCATTGCGCCAATTGACCTGCCACATCTGTTCGAGCGTAATTATCGTATGGGTAAACGTGATTCCACCAATCGTGGCAGGGCGGGGCTTGGGCTGGCAATCGTTCACTCCATCGTAGAACGGCACAATGGCGAGATATCGGTCGAAAGCCAACTGGGTAAGGGTAGTTCTTTCATCATCAAGGTGCCTTTAAGGCAGGATGGTAGCACTCCAGTCCCTGATGCTTCAGATCAAGGCGTTGAAACTACAAATGGGTGATGAATTAATCAAATTTTCTTCTACAATTAAATAATATTGATGATTATTGTGATATAATTTTTGTTTGCATGGTTATTTCAAGTTATCTGATCGTTGATTGATCGTTTGAGGATATGCCACAAACGATGATTTGCGTTTTTTGGATCAAGCATAGGAGGTATCTTGGAAACTAAGGATTTAATGGCATTGCGTATCAGCTTGGCGTCACCGGAAACTGTGCGCAGTTGGTCCTACGGTGAAGTTTTGAAACCGGAAACCATTAATTATCGTCGTTTACGTCCGGAGAAGGACGGGCTGTTCTGCGAGGCGATATTCGGTCCCACCCGCGATTGGCAATGCTACTGCGGAAAGTACAAGAATCCTCGCTACAAGGGGATAGTATGCGATAAATGCGGTGTCGAGGTTACCCGGGCGGCTGTTCGCCGGGAACGCATGGGTCATATCGACCTTTCCACCCCCGTGGCGCATATCTGGTACACCCGACGTATCCCATCTTACCTGGGCTTGCTTCTGGATATTTCGCGACGCAACCTGGACCGCGTGCTCTATTTTGCCCAATATATCATTACCTTTGTAGACGAAGATGCCCGTCAGAAGGCGCTCAAGCGATTGGAAGACGAGATCAGCGTTTCTGAACGCGAGCAAGCCGCCCAGATTAATGCCCAGATCCTGGAGTTGAAATTAGCGCGCGATAAACAGATTAATGAATTGCAGCAGCAGCGCGTTGATCTGCAAAACCGCGCCGATGAACAGATCGCTCAACAGTTGGAACCGGTCATTCAAGAAGGGCAGGGTCTGGAGAGACAACTGCAGGATATGAATGGCAAAAACACCCGCTCGAAGATCGTATTTGGTAAATCGAAGATCGTCATCGCTGATGCGGGCGAAACCATCTCTGCCCAACATATCTCACGGGTGCAGAAAGCCGTCAAAGAACGCCTGGATGAGATCGAAGGCGAGTATCGCGAGCAACTCAAGCGAGACCTGGAGCAGATCGATCTGCAAAAGAATCAGGTCCGGGTGGAAGCCGATGCGCAAATGGATCAGTTGCGCCTGGTTTTGGATGACCAGACCACCGAATCTCAGAACCAAACCTCCCGCCAACGGGATGAACTTTTGGAACTGCGACCGTTCACCTTCCTCAGCGAAAGTCGTTACCGTGAATTGAAAACCCGTTGGGGGCAGGTCTTCAAAGCGGATATGGGTGCCGAGGCGTTTTACGATATCCTCAAGCGTATGGACCTCGATAAATTGTCCGAGGAATTGTGGACCGAGTTGCGAACTTCCAGAAGTAAGCAAAAACGCAAGAAAGCCAATACCCGTCTGAAAGTGGTGGAATCATTCCGCCGTTCACAAAACCATCCCGAATGGATGATCCTGACCGTCCTGCCGGTGATTCCGCCGGACCTGCGTCCCATGGTGCAGCTTGATGGTGGTCGTTTTGCAACTTCAGATCTCAATGATCTTTATCGCCGCGTCATCAATCGCAACAATCGCCTCAAGCGTCTGTTGGAATTGGGGGCGCCGGATGTCATCGTCCGCAATGAGAAGCGTATGTTGCAGGAAGCGGTAGATTCCCTTATCGACAACTCGCAACGCGGCAAAGCGCTCTCCCGCCGCGGTCGGCGTGAACTCAAAAGCCTGAGTGACATGCTGAAAGGCAAGAAAGGGCGCTTCCGCCGGAACTTGCTTGGCAAACGTGTGGATTATTCTGGACGTTCCGTTATTGTGGTTGGTCCAACATTGAAGTTGTACCAGTGCGGGTTGCCCAAGTCGATGGCGCTGGAACTATACCGCCCGTTTGTGATCGCTCGCTTGGTCGAACTTGGCTACGCACAGAATGTGAAGGGCGCGCGCAGGTTCATTGAGCGCAATCGACCGGAGGTGTGGGAGGTTCTGGAGGAGGTCATCAAAGACCGCCCAGTGCTGCTCAATCGAGCTCCAACCCTGCACCGCCTTGGTATCCAGGGCTTTGAACCGGTCCTGATTGAAGGCTCGGCTATCCAGCTTCATCCGTTGGTTACCACTGCCTTCAATGCTGACTTTGACGGCGACCAGATGGCTGTTCATGTTCCGCTTTCATCCAAAGCTGTTGGTGAAGTGCGCAACCTCATGTTGTCTTCGCGCAATTTATTAAAACCGGCGGATGGCGAGCCGATCATCAGTCCCTCCAAAGATATGGTGCTGGGCGTATATTACCTCACGGTCATGGACGGTAATAAAAGGGATAACGACGGTCGCTCGTTCGCAGACATGGACGAAGTGGAGCTGGCGTTTGGTCTTGGTCAATTAAAGGTGCACGACAAGGTCAGCGTCCGCGTTTCCACCTGGTATGATGACAAAAACCATCGCTTGGCTGCGCCTGAGAGGCATATGGTGGACACGACCGTTGGACGGGTTATCTTCAATCGCATCCTTCCCGAAGAGGTCCAATATGTCAACTGGGAACTTGATAAGGGCGGCGTAAAGGACCTCATCGCGCAGGTCTATGAACTTTGTGGTCAAGAAGTGACCACCGAGGTGGCAGACCAGATCAAGCATATCGGCTTTGAATATGCCATGCAATCCGGCTCAACGATTGCCGTGGCGGATATTACCATCCCGGCGCAGAAAGAAAGCATTCTGTCCGAAGCGCAGCAGGAAGTTGAAAACGTCAACCGTTCCTTCCGGCGTGGTCTATTGACTGAACAGGAACGTAATGAACGCGTCATCGAAATCTGGCAACTGACCACCAAGAAGGTTGCGGATGCGGTTCGCGCGACGATGGATCCCAACGGCAACCTGGCAACGATGGCGAACTCAGGCGCAACAAAGGGTGGCTTTGGACCTATCTCACAGTTGGCTGGCATGCGCGGCTTGATGGCGGATCCCGCCGGTCGTATCATCCGCCTGCCGATTCAATCGAACTTCCGTGAAGGGTTGACCGCGCTCGAGTATTTCATTTCGACCCATGGCGCGCGTAAAGGTCTGGCGGATACAGCCCTTCGCACAGCCGACGCCGGCTACCTGACCCGGCGCCTGGTCGATATTGCTCAGGATGTGGTCATCAACGAAGAAGATTGCGGGACCGATGACGGGATTATCATTCGTCGCGGCGATGATGTTGCGGGGCAATCATTCCAAACCAGGCTGTATAGCCGCCTGGTGGCGGAACGTGTTATCGACCCGGTCACCGGCGAGGTTCTGGCAGAGCGCGATGAAGTGCTGGGGCATGATCTGATCCGCAAGATAGCTGAATCCAATGTGCCTGAACTGAAGGTTCGCTCTCCACTGACCTGCGAACTGCGGCATGGCGCGTGCGCAAAGTGTTACGGCATGGATCTTGGGCGGGGCAGGATGGTGGAACTGGGTGCTGCGGTTGGCATCGTCGCTGCGCAATCCATTGGTGAGCCGGGTACGCAGTTGACCCTCCGAACATTCCATACCGGCGGCGTTGCTGCTGGTGGGGATATCACGACCGGTTTGCCGCGTGTGGAAGAGCTTTTCGAAGCCCGTCGCCAGCCGAAGGGTGAAGCCATCATTGCAGAGATCACCGGCACCGCTCACATCATTCAGGCTGATCTCACCAGTGAACAACGTTCGATTAAAGTGGAACACTCCGAATTATTGACCGATGAATACGAAATCGCCAAAGGCTGGGATATCATCGCTGAAGACGGCAGTGCTGTCATCCTGAACGATGTCATCGCCAACCAGGGCGAAGCGGTGATAACAGCGCTTCATGCTGGTCGGGTTCGGGTGGAGGGGAAGAAGGTCATCGTTGCATATGAGGTCAAGGAATCGGATGAATACGATATCCCGACCACCTCTCGCATCATCATCAAAGATGGCGAACATGTTGAAGCGGGGCAGGCGCTGACCGAGGGATCATTGAATCCCCATACCATCCTGCGCATCAAGGGGCGGGATGAATGCATGCGTTATCTGCTTGGCGAGATCCAAAAAGTTTATCGCGCCCAGGGTCAGAACATCCACGATAAGCATTTTGAAGTCATCATTCGCAAAATGCTTGGCAAAGTCCAGGTGCTAAAACCGAGCGATTCACCCTACCTGCCCATGGACTTGGTCGATCGGTTGGAAATTCGTAAACAGAATGAGAAACTTGCCGCGGAGGGCAAACCGCCCGCCAAATATCTTGAGGTCTTGCTGGGCGTCTCGCGTGCATCCCTCAGCACCGATTCCTGGCTGTCTGCTTCGTCCTTCCAGCATACCATCAAAGTATTGGCTGGTGCTGCCATCGCCGCCACAGGCGATCCGCTCTACGGGCTCAAAGAGAATGTCATTATCGGCAAATTGATCCCGGCTGGCACTGGCTTTGAGCATGGGCGCTTTACTGAAGAAGATCTCGGAGCAAACGGCATATCGATATCAAACCTGCCATCTGGAGAGTGACCTCGCTGGGCAAGTAAAAGTAATAGTCGTTCGAACATCCAAAGGGGCTGTCCAAAAAGAACAGGGCGGTCCCTTTCGCGTTTAAAGGGAATGTGATTCAATAGGGGTATGAAACACAGAAAACCAGCCTACCCTGTCTTCAAACCATATACGATGGCGCAGCCGGGTCTGATTCCCCCGAGCTGGGATGAGCTGATACCGGCGAACCACATAGTGAGAATAGTCAATCGAGCGATCGAAAGCATCAATCTAGAGCCGCTGCTGAAGAAGTACAAAGGAGGTGGGACGAGCAGCTATCACCCGGCGATGCTGCTCAAAGTGTTGGTGTATGCCTACAGCCAGCGGATCTACTCGTCGCGGCAGATCGCCAAAGCAGTGCGAGAAAACGTGAACTTTCTGTGGTTGAGTGGCGGGAACCAACCGGACTTTCGGACGATCAATGCTTTTCGTGGAGAGAAGATGAAAGGAGCGATCGAGGAAGTATTCACGCTGGTATTGGGGGTGTTGTTGGAAGGGGGATATGTAAAGCTGGAGAACTACTTTGTGGATGGGACGAAAATCGAAGCGGATGCCAACCGGCACAAGGTGGTGTGGGCGAAGAGCCGGGCCAAGTACGAGAGGCGATTAGGCGAGAAAGTCAAAGAACTGCTGAAAGAGATCGATGCGGTGAACGAAGCCGAGAACGCCGAATACGGGGATAAAGACCTGGAGGAAATGGGCGGCAACGGTGGTGGGATCGACGCCGAGAAGCTGGAGAAAAAGATTGCTGAACTGAACGAACGCCTGAAAGAACAGCCGGAGGACAAAAACCTAGCCAAGGCGGTCAAGAAAATGGAGGCCGATTACTTGCCACGGCAGAAACGGTATGAGGAGCAGGAGCGCAAGCTGGCAGGTCGTAACAGCTACTCAAAGACAGATGAGGATGCCACGTTCATGCGGATGAAAGAAGATCGCGGAGCCAAAGAGCCACTGCCCAAACCGGCGTACAACATTCAGGTCGGTACAGAAGGGCAGTTTGTGGTTGGCTTCAGCCTGCATCAACGCACGGGCGACACGAACTGCTTGATCCCGCATCTGGAAGGAGTAAAGTCCAGCCTGACGGCGATAGCCAGGCGGCGACCGGAATTACTGCCCAAAGGAGAAGACGAGCGGCCGCACCTGCCCCACAATATTTCGGCCGACGCAGGCTATGGCAGCGAAGAGAACTATGTCTACTTCGAAGAGCACAAGCTGGGCAACTATGTCAAATACAACACCTTCCACCGTGAACGGCACAAACATCGAGACCCCAGGCTCATCCGCAAAGCGCTCTTCCGCAGCGAAAATTTTCCCTACGATGAACAGACGGATACGTTCACCTGTCCGGCGGGTAAGGCCCTGACCTATCGCTATACCGGGCACGAGAAGTCTGACAATGGCTATCCGATCGAGACCCGCCATTACGAGGTGGCGGATTGTAATGCCTGCCCCTTCAAGCCTGAGTGTACCCGGGCCAAAGGCAACCGCCACTTACGCGTCAGTTTCCGCTTGAGACGCTTCCGAGAACAAGCCAAAACAAATCTGCTTTCTGAACAGGGAAAAAAGCTGCGAGTGCAGCGCAATGTGGAGGTCGAAACCTTTTTTGACCAGGTCAAACACAATATGCACTTCCGCAGATCCCACTTACGCGGGTTGGAGAAGGTCAAAACTGAATGGGGTTGGTTTGCATTGCCCATAATATGCGAAAACTGGCGGGGTGATTCCGCTAATTTTTTTGTCTTTTTACTTTTTTAGCCCTTTTGGACTATTTTGGGGCTGTCTAACGGTTCTTTCTAGACAGCCCCTTTTCTTTGTCCGTTCATGTAAAATAAAGCCGTGAATGGAGCGTGAAAACATGGAAATTGGTATGGTTCGTAAAGTCGATATTGATGATGAAATGCAGCAGTCCTATCTGGATTATGCCATGAGCGTCATCGTTGCGCGTGCGCTGCCTGACGCCCGCGATGGTCTGAAACCTGTCCAGCGGCGTACGCTGTACGCCATGTATGATATGGGCTTGCGAGCCGATTCGGATTTCAAAAAGTCCGCCCGTATCGTCGGCGAGGTCCTGGGTAAATATCATCCGCATGGTGATATGGCAGTGTATGAATCGATGGCGCGCATGGCGCAGGATTTCAGCATGCGTTATCCCATCGTCAGTGGACAGGGTAATTTTGGCAGTATCGATGGTGATCCGCCTGCAGCGATGCGCTACACCGAAGCGCGCCTCCAGCCTTATGCGTTGGAGATCATCAACCAGTTGGATCGTGACACGGTTGATTTCACAACCAATTTCGACGAAACTCTGCAAGAACCGCAAGTCCTTCCGGCGGCGGTGCCTAATCTTCTGGTCAATGGCGCCAATGGCATTGCTGTTGGCATGGCTACGAATATCCCACCTCACAATTTGGTCGAGGTGATCGATGCGCTCATCTTCATGTTGCAAGGTTGGGAGAATATGGATGACATCGGCGTACAGGACTTGATGCGCTTCATCCAGGGTCCGGATTTCCCAACCGGCGGTATCCTCATGAGGGATAACGCGGAGAACGATTTATTGACCGCTTACGGTTCCGGACGGGGCAAGGTTGTCGTCCGGGGCAGGGTTCAGTATGAAGAGATACAACGCGGCAGGAGCCGCTTGTTGATCACGGAACTGCCGTATCAGACCAATAAATCCTCGCTGATCGAAAAGATCGCTGAATTGGTCCGGAATGGCATCATTGATAGCATAGCCGATCTTCGGGATGAATCTGATCGGGATGGCTTGCGCATAGTGATCGAATTGAATAAGAATGCCGACCCTGACAAAGTGTTGCTGATGCTATACAAACACACGCCGTTACAGGTCACATTCGGTATCAATATTCTTGCCCTTGTGGATGGCGAACCCCGTTTGCTGAACCTCAAGCATGCTTTACGGGTTTACCTGGATCATCGCCTGACCGTCATCCGCAGGCGCTCGGAATATGACTTGAGAAAAGCCAGGGCGCGCATCCATATTTTGGAAGGCTTCCGGATAGCGCTAGCCAACCTGGATGCGATCATTGCAACCATCAAAGCCTCACCGGATGTTGACACCGCTAGGTCCCGCATGATCAAACGCTTCAAAATGACCGAGCTTCAGGCGCAGGCGGTGCTGGATATGCAATTGCGGCGTCTGGCGGCGCTGGAGCGCAAGAAAATAGAGTTGGAATATCGTGACTTGACAAAGGTGGTTAAGGAACTCGAATCGCTCCTGCGCTCCCCAAAGAAGATCCGTCTGGTTGCTATCGATGAATTGACTGCCATCCGTAACAATTATCGTGATCGCCGGCGAACGACCATCATATCGATTGACCCGAATCAGGATGCCAAAAGCCTGCTTACTGCCCAGGACCTCACGCCGGAACAGGTTGTGTGGGTTTCTGTATCGGGGGATGGCATGGTTACCCGCACCCTGGGGGATAAAGCGCCGCGTCTTTCAGGTAAAGCCGCACCGCGTTGGTTGATCCGCGCCAGCACCCATCACATGTTATACCTGATTTGTGAGACCGGGCGCGCGGCAGCCGTTCCGGTGGAGATGGTGCCCGAATCTGATCAATCTGCCGCTGGTGTTCACTATTCCAAACTTGCGCCGCTGGCTGGCGAACCGTTGGTGGATATCATTTCGATCCCGCGCGGGGGTGAGTCGCAGGCTGGATGGTACCTGGCGTGCATCAGTCGCATGGGTATGGTGAAAAAGTCAGCTATTACGGAATTGCCGGTGGCATCTGGTCAGGCATTCTCGATCACCAAGATCAACCCCGGGGACTCATTGATTAAAACCATGCTCACCCATGGTGATGACGATGTCTGCCTCTTTACTGCACAGGGAATGGCGATCCGCTTTGCCGAAGACGATGTAAGAGCTATGGGGTTGGTGGCTGCGGGCGTCAGTGCTATAAAGCTCGCGCCCGCGGATTATATCGTCGGCGCTGAAGTTGTTAGAACGGGTGTGGAATTGGTCATCTTCGGCAGCCACGGCATCGCCTGGCGGCTGCCGTTTGATGATTTTCCAAGACAGGGGCGCAATGGCATGGGCGTGGGCATCTCGAAGTTACCTCAAGGCGTTCGCATCGTGGGAAGCCTGGCAGCCAAACGATCGCAAAATGTTGGTATTTGTTTCCAACGAGCAGTTGCCAAATCGATCAAGATCGCTGATCTCACGCCTGGAAAACGGATGCGCTCCGGATCTGTTGCAGCGTCATTAAGAACGAATGACCAGGTTGTTGCTGTCGTCCCGGTGACTGATTGGTATTCGGCGTGGATTGAAAAGCGACGAAAACCTGGCAGGGCGCGCGGCTAACATAGTATGTTATTGTTGGATCGTGTAATAAGAGAAGTGATAGATGATTTTATCGCCAACGATGCCAACTGTGTCGTATCCATCGGTCACTTTCCCGCTCGCTGCGGTGCACGTCCATGTGAAATGCCGTGATGCCCCACTGCCGGATTTCCCGCTCAATTTATATTCGCCATTGGGCAGCGTTGTGTTGAGCATGGTCTTGTAGTGATCCAGCAAATTGGTCTGCCCTTGGATGATACCTCGTTTCGCGATTCGGATGGCTTCGCTGGTATATAAAGCCGCCACTTTTTGTGGGTCCTTGCTATTCATCGCCGCGATGAATTTCTCCGGAATATCCAGGTTGGTGTTGCCGCTTGACCAGGGATACGCAGCGATTGTGTTCCAAACCGCGGGGTACCTGCTGCGATAATCCCACGTAAAGAAATTGGCACCGCTGATATTCAACGAGATCGCCGTATTCATGAATTCCAAAACCTCTGAAGCTGAAGGCGACCAACCGGAAGCTCCGTACATTGGACCCATCGGGATATAAGGGCGCACAGGTTTGAGGGTTTGAAATTCATTGAAAGAGCGTGTTAGTTGCGCACCGGCATTGTGTGATTCCTGCCAGTAGACTTGCGGCATGTTGTAGTCACACTTGTCAAGGAAGGCGCTCCAGGGGAATTGCGGATGGTAGGAGGGATAACGGAACGAACACAGTGCGATCGGTGTACTCGGCAAGCTTTTCCGCAATGCCGACATGAAGGTCGTTGCGGCTTTATCCATCCCGGGTTGTTGGAATTCTATTTCCGCATCGATGACGTACCCATTCAGGTTCAAGCCTTTCACTCGCTGGGCAGCGATCGAGGCTTCGCCAGTTGGGTTGTTGCCATAGATGTAATGCCAGCCCCAAACCTCGATGCCTTTCGCTCTCAGTGCATTGGCAACTGCCGGCACCATATCTTTCTTGGTGGTGGAATTAATATTGTATGGGTAGGTGCCATCTGCGATCTTGATGACGATATGTGTATAGTTCGCTGCTTTGGCAACCTCTGCGATCTTGGTTGCGTCGCCACCCTCGCACCTGGGTATTTGCCATATCAAGAAACCTTTCCCTTTGAGCATTGTCAAATCCTCCTATGGCGTTTCCAGGTTTTGTGGGCGGGGTATCGATCCCTCGAGCTCTAGTTGTGGCGCGATCGGACGCATAGCTGTGATCACGTTTGCGACGTGCGCCCACAGGTCGATTCCAAATTCACTTGCGGCTGTAGCCATTTCCTCGCGGTTGGCGCCGGCTGCAAACGCTTTGTCTTTCCATTTCTTTTTGACCGAAGCGATTTCCAGGTCGTAAAGCGATTTGGATGGACGCACCAATGCGACCGCGATGATCATCCCGGTGATCTCGTCGCAAGCAAATAGCGCCTTTTCCATCGTTGTCTCCCTCTCAATCTCACTGTGTGATCCATGTGAAAGGATTGCCCGGACGATCGTCTCGGGAACTCCCCGTTCACGCAGGATGGGGGCGCCATCCCTTGGGTGTTGTTCTGCCGTTGGATGAATCTCCCAATCAAAATCATGCAGCAGACCGGTGATGCCCCACGTATCGACATCTTCGTCGTTTAATGTGGCGTAATATCGCATGGCTGACTCGACTGCCAGCATGTGTTTGATCAAGCTGGTGTTTTTTACGTAGGTTGTTACGATATTGTAGGCTTCGGTTCGATCCATAATAAATTCTTCCATGAAAGATTACAGGTATGAACGTCCCATACCGCCGTCCAGATGGATGTTGCAAGTTTTGTACCTGAGCTTGTTTTTAACTGGCTGGATGATGGTCTGTGAAAATGGGTTCCGGGTCTCCAAGAACCGGTAACGGTTTCCTGAACAGGATATCCCAAAAAGCGACCAATGTTGCTGGAATTTCCCGTACCTGCCAAAACGTTTGGGTGCGGGGATGGTATTCCCGTTTATCCGCTACGACACCCTGGGCGTTCAATCCCAATAGATTGCAGGTCACGATCGCACGGGGCAGGTGGAAACGTTGCGTGACCAGGATGGCTTCATCCAAACCGAAGATCTCTTTAGCGCGGAAGCACGTATCATAGGTTCGTCTTCCGGCGTAATCCAGCACGATCGCTTCTTCTGGTACTCCCAATTCCAGTGCGTAAGCCTTCATTGCGCCTGGTTCGTTGTAATTCATGTATGAGTTATCTCCGCTCATCAGCAACTTTTCTACTTGACCGGAAAAATAAAGTTCTGCCGCCGCAGAGACGCGGTCGCGCAGCACCGGGGTGGGTGAGCCATCCCGGTACAGCCCGGCGCCAAAGACGATCGCCGCGCGTGATGAGCCGCTATTTTCGATTGTATGTATCTTGGGTAGCGTGACAAGATAACTGATGAGGGATGGCAGGAAGAGGATGCCCAACCCTGTGATAAATATGACCAAGAGAACTTTATTCAGCAACATGACGATCTTTTTACGCACCACAACATTCTAACATTCTAGGGGGTCGACTGGAGCCGGGTTGTGACACATTAGTAAATTCTTAATATCCTATCAACGGCTCGATGTCCAATCCCAGGGCATCCACCGCCAATCGCAGGTCGTCATACATTTCGTCCTTTGCCGCGTCCAGTCCGGCGATCTCATAATCATTCGCCGTTGAAAGCAATGCCTGTCCATCCGGTTGTGACCCGAGTTGGGTCAAAGTGCTGGATAACGCCAGAATGATCTCAGGGTGGACCCTCGGGTGGCTGGAAAGATTTAATGTGGGTATGACGGCGTCTGAACGCCAGATGATCGGGATCTGTGTTGATACATCCGTCAGGTCGGTCAGGCTGTTAGCGGTTCGTGGATCTCCGGAATATGTATACGTCACGCCAAAATCACACACCCCTTTCACGTATAAACTGCGGATGACTGCCGTATGATCCTGCGCCATGACCCCGCTTGACACCTCGACTTGATTTTCTGCCAATAAGCCTGCCGGAAGGATATATCCGGATATTGAACTTGGGTCAACCCAACATGGTCGGTAACCCGCGAACTGCGCCAGCGCGGTTGCATCATCCGCCGAGTTTGTAGAGTTCTCTGGGTCAAAGTAGATGGTAAAACCGCTGTCAGAATTGGCGAGGAATTGCGTGCCGTATTTCGTAATCCCGAAGTGATTCGTCAACAACGTCGCATTCGCATAGTTGTTCTGATGTGCCCACAGATAAGTTATGGGTGGCAACCACGCGAAATGCACCAACCCCGCCTGTAATTCTGGCAGCAGGTCATTGTACGAAGCGAAGACCGCCGGTTCGAAGTAGTATCCGGTGCTATCGGTAACGAACCGGGCGATTTCACCAATGGCTGCCAGCGAGACATCATCCGGGTTTTCCGTTACGAATGCCAGCACGATCGGGTTGTCACTGCTGCCCAATGGGTATATGGTTGGCGTGGGACCGGGCGTGATGGTATTGATCAGTCCGGGCGGGATTGGATATTCCGGGCGTTCACGGCTGACTGGAGCGGGAGTGACGGAAGGGCGCGCCAACGGTGTGGCGACGCATGCCATGCTTGCCAAAAGCATCATCAACCAGCCGGTGATTTTGAAATTGATCGCTGGAAGACACCTTTTTTTTCGCTGTGGGGAGATGGTCTGCTTCCTCATGAATTAATTTTGACGTGCAAACATGATTATAATTCTTTATCGATGGGAGATTCCCGTAATGGAGGATAGTGATGGATAAAAAACAATGGGTTATGATCATTGTGATAGTTTTCATCATATTGATCATCTTTGTTGGAACGCAATTCTTTTTGTTGCAAACTGCCCGACAATATACCCTGGATGCGCTTGCGCCGCTGCAAAATGCCAATCTTCAACTCAAGACCCAGGTGGCAAACATCCTCAACCCGACCCCCACCATCGTTCCAGATCCGGTCACGATCATTCATGAAATACGTTCGTTGGCCAGGTTGGAAACCATCCAGTATTCGATTGAAAAGATCATCACAGCGGAGGTCGGTCAGGGCGCCTTTTCGTTTCTTCTGGGTGATAAGTTGTTGTTCGTTGGACACGGCACTGTCATCGCGGGTGTCGATCTTGCTAAAATGACCAGCGCCGATATGTATCTGGAGGGCAATACCCTCTATGT
>JABLXM010000014.1 GCA_013177815.1 Anaerolineae bacterium
GCTGGCATGCCGGGAGAATTACCCCATGCAATATATGAGCCGCAAACCCGGCGCCATTTCCACGCCGCGCCATATCCACTTCCAGCCCCAAGGTTGAACCATGCTCGTCTCCGCCGTCATTGCGCTCAAACCGGCAGAAATTGCCACCATCCACGCGGACCAGGGGCGAGCGATGAACGATATCTTCCTGGGTTGGGTACAGGCGCGCGATGCAGCGCTTTCTGCCGAACTGCACCAGGGTTCCGAGATTCGCCCTTATACTGTCTCTGACCTGCGTGGCGCCAGCCCGGCGGGGAGCAGCAGGGTGTTGCACCCGGAAAAGACTTTGTGGTGGCGGATCACCACGCTGCAAGAGCGGCTTTCGCGTTTGCTGCTGGAGCACATCCTGCCGGCGCTGCCGGACCACATCCTGTTGGGTGAGGGGCAGGACCCGCACCGCCTGGATATCACCGCTTGCCATACAAGCCCGTCAAGCCACCCGTGGGCAAATGTAATCACTTACGAGGAATTGACGCAGTCGCGCTTGATGGCGGCGCGCAAGCCACGAACCGCCCGGACCATCGAGTTTGTCACACCGACCGTCTTCCGTTCGAAACAGCGCATCTTGCCCTTCCCGCTACCGGAACTGGTGGTCAACCAATGGGTGAACAAGTGGAACAACTTTGCGCCCATCCAGTTCCCTGCCGGCATGCAAGCCTTCGCCGCGGAAAGCCTGGCTGTCAGCAGGTACGTGCTGCGTTCCCACACCGTGCGCCAGTTCGGTGGCTATCTGCTCGGCTTCACCGGAAGGGTGACCTATATTGCCTTGGAGGAGGATGCCTACTGGCAACGCGCCTTCCAGACTTTGACAGATTTCGCCTTCTACTGCGGCACCGGCGCCAAGACCAGTTTCGGTCTTGGGCAAACCCGCCCCATCAACCTCAACCGTGCAAAAATTATCCAAAAAGATCCTGGCGCCGGATAACCTGCGCCTGGCATGGGAGGAAGTGTTCGACAGCCGTGGCGGTCCGGGCAGCGACGGCATTACACTGCGGCGCTGGGGGCGCAATTGGGAGGAGAATCTGGTCGCATTGCGCCGGGATGTTCTGTCAAGCCGGTATAGACCTGCGCCGCCCAAAACTTTCACAATTCCCAAAAAGGGCGGCGGCTTACGCCTCCTGGCTGTGCTGACGGTCACCGACCGGGTGCTGCAGCGGGCAGTGCTGCGGGTGGTCGATGACATCTTCGATGCCACCTTCCTGGATTGTAGTTACGGTTACCGTGCCGGTCGCGGCGTCCGGCAGGCGTTGCCTGCCATCCTCTCTCACCGCGATTCCGGCAGGCAGTGGGTGTTGGATGCTGATATCGATGATTGCTTTCACAGCCTCGACCATCGATTATTGATGGACCGGTTCGGCGAACGCGTTGATGATGACGTGGTCCAAGGCTTGATCTGGAGTTGGCTGGATTCCGGTCGCCCGGAGCCGGATCGCCCGGTCGGCATTCCAATGGGAGCAGTCCTTTCACCTTTGTTGTGCAACATCTTCCTGCACCCGCTAGACATAGCCCTGGTCCGGAATGGGTTTCACCCCATCCGCTATGCGGATGATTTTTGCGTGTTCTGCCATTCGCGGCAACAGCTTACACGCGCGGCTGAAGCTACAACCATCAAGTTGAGCGATCTCAAGCTCCGCCTGGAGCCTACCAAGACGCACCGAACGCACTTCGACAAGGGGTTCGATTTCCTTGGCATCCATTTTTGCCGCCACAGTTATTCATTCACTGCCAATATGAAAAGGATCGAAGTCGAAGGCGCGTTCGATCCCCGCCTGTTCTACGACTATGTACCGGACGGCTATGAGTGAGTCATGAGCACACTTTACCTGATCGAACCCGGCGCCCGGCTGGAAAAGGAATATCAACGTCTCATTATCGTTAAGGATGGCGAGGTACTGCAACGCATTCCCACCAGCATGGTCTCGCAGGTGGTCATGATCGGCTCGACCGGTGTGACGGCGCCAGCCCTGCTGCACCTGCTGCAGAACGATGTCGGTTTGAGCCTCATTTCCCCCACCGGCAAGCTGTTGGGCAGGCTGGCGCCGGTGCATGCGCCCAACCTGGCACTGCGCCACCAGCAATACGACCGCACCCGCGATCCGGCAGCTTGCTATGATTTCTCCAGGCAGGTGGTGCGCGCCAAACTGCACAACCAATCGGCGTTGGCATGCCGGTTGGTTAGAAACCACCGGGAAATCGAGCCGGCGCCACTGGTGATCCTGCGGGCAGCTTTGCTCGAATCCAAACGTGCGACATCCATTGACCAGTTGCGCGGTCTGGAGGGCGCCGGCGCCCGAGCCTATTTCGAGATATTTCGTAACGCCCTGGGAAGCCAGTTTTCCTTTGAAAAACGTCAGCGCCGCCCGCCCACCGATCCCATCAATGCCCTGCTCAGCCTGGGTTATTCCCTGTTGACCCAGAACGCCTTCACAGCGTTGGAGATTGTAGGATTGGATCCCTATGATGGCTTTTTCCATGCGGACCGCTATAACCGTCCGGCGCTGGCACTGGACTTGATGGAGGAGTTTCGTCCGGTGATCGTCGATGCGCTCATCGTGGATCTGGTCAACCACAACCGGGTCGGGCTGACCGATTTCACCTGGCGTGGCAAAGCCTGTTATCTGAGCGAAAAAGCCCTCAAGAAATTCCTCACCGCCTACACCACCCGTCTGCGCACAGCCGTGCGCCTGCCAGGCGGCGACCGGCGAACCAATTACCTGCAGTGCATGGAACACCAGGCGCGGCAGATCAGGAAATGGATAGAAGGGGAGGTTGATCGCTATGTGCCCCACCACACCCGTTGACCAACCCACTTTACTTTTTGTCATTGTGGTGTATGATATCCCCAATGACCGGCGACGTCAGAAGCTGCACGATGCGCTGTTGAACTTTGGCACACCGGTGCAGTACAGCGTGTTCGAGATCACGATCGAACCAGGGCGGCTGCCAGAGTTGAAGAAGGCAGTGCAGAAAGTGATCCGTAAGAAGTTGGACCACGTGCGTTATTATTACTTATGCGGAAAATGTGTACGAAAAACGGAAACGACGATGGGAGATATCTTCCCGCGCCCGGGTGCGGCAGTGGTGGTATAGCGAAGCTGAGGGGGTATTCAGGGAGGATGGCGTCTGCTTCGCTATTTTTATCCGATCGGATGCCGGCGAGCCGAAAATCACACGGGAAGAGGAGGGATGACGGGTTTGTTGACGGGCAAAAAGGCGAAGGAGAAAGCGTAATCATGGTGCGAGTACCAGGTTCGTTTTTCAAGTATAATAAGGTGGTGCGGCGAAAAGCATGAAGAAAACAGAGAGCATCTTGAAGAATATCAAAGTGGAGGTGAAGAAACTGAAAGACCGATGGGGTTGAAATTAAACCAATCCCCGTAAGGGGACTGAAACGTCATGCGAATCATCTCGCCGTAAAGCATGACAACGGGTTGAAATTAAACCAATCCCCGTAAGGGGACTGAAACGAGTGGGTTGGAACCACGAAGTTCTGTAAAATCCAGACGTTGAAATTAAACCAATCCCCGTAAGGGGACTGAAACGCATTGCAGGTGAACCAGAAATTGGCTCATTGCAAAGTTGAAATTAAACCAATCCCCGTAAGGGGACTGAAACAACATTTGTATCTGCAGGTTGATCAGACATCTCAAAACCTCCTGTTGAAATTAAACCAATCCCCGTAAGGGGACTGAAACCCATGCTATCTACATCGAAGTATGTAATCCCTATTGCCATGTTGAAATTAAACCAATCCCCGTAAGGGGACTGAAACCCAATGGCGACCGACTCGCCACGTAGGGCGCATCTGGTTGAAATTAAACCAATCCCCGTAAGGGGACTGAAACAGTCGTTGCAGGGGCGGGTTCAACTGCGGTGTTATCAGTTGAAATTAAACCAATCCCCGTAAGGGGACTGAAACAACGCTGTTGTTACTGTTTTCCATCTTATCCTCCGTGGTTGAAATTAAACCAATCCCCGTAAGGGGACTGAAACGTTTATATCTTCTTTGATTTTGAGCTCTTCTGCAAGGTTGAAATTAAACCAATCCCCGTAAGGGGACTGAAACGTATATTGGCTTGATACGCCACTTCTCCTCGGCTAAAAGTTGAAATTAAACCAATCCCCGTAAGGGGACTGAAACCTTGGCGTATCGCCGTCGCTACAACAAGCTACACCAGTTGAAATTAAACCAATCCCCGTAAGGGGACTGAAACATAATAGCCATCGTTTGACCACAGGAATCCCACATGTTGAAATTAAACCAATCCCCGTAAGGGGACTGAAACACAACATATGCGTGCGATCAAGTCGTATATTTCTGATACTTGTTGAAATTAAACCAATCCCCGTAAGGGGACTGAAACTTTTGCCTGACTCCGGTGTTCTCCGTAGTCGTTGCCGGTAGTTGAAATTAAACCAATCCCCGTAAGGGGACTGAAACTGTTACTACAAATTTCTTCCAGTTCATGATAATCCTCCTGTTGAAATTAAACCAATCCCCGTAAGGGGACTGAAACCTCCACTTTTTCCGTCCGGGAAAACAACATCGTACCGTTGAAATTAAACCAATCCCCGTAAGGGGACTGAAACATTACCAGACACTGGAGCAACAACACCAGAGTTGTCGTTGAAATTAAACCAATCCCCGTAAGGGGACTGAAACGCATAGTCCGGACTCTTCAAATACCATTAATTCCCAATGTTGAAATTAAACCAATCCCCGTAAGGGGACTGAAACGGTTTTTTAGGCCGGCTAACATTTCAGCCGCGGACGGGTTGAAATTAAACCAATCCCCGTAAGGGGACTGAAACTTGCAGTGGCGCGTTCCAAACAGTCTGAAGATGTCTTCTCAAGTTGAAATTAAACCAATCCCCGTAAGGGGACTGAAACCATCTGTTTCAACATGTAACGAGTATTCAAGTCTGTTCTGTTGAAATTAAACCAATCCCCGTAAGGGGACTGAAACTCTGTGCCTGTTGCAAAAGGAGCATCGAAAATTGACTGTTGAAATTAAACCAATCCCCGTAAGGGGACTGAAACGTTCCGCGTTTCCCCCAAACGCCGTACGATACAGAGAAGGTTGAAATTAAACCAATCCCCGTAAGGGGACTGAAACGATCTTTTTTGGTCTCCGGCGCAGTACCAGCGGGATGCCTGCGATGACGTTGAAATTAAACCAATCCCCGTAAGGGGACTGAAACCTCGGTCATGTCACACCAGCATCGGCGGCGCCTGGTTCGTTGAAATTAAACCAATCCCCGTAAGGGGACTGAAACGCGTCTGGGATGTCGAGGACGGCCGCTTGGTGTTTGCCCGTTGAAATTAAACCAATCCCCGTAAGGGGACTGAAACGCAGGTTTTGTAATCATGAGCCGCGATGAGTAGAATGTTGTTGAAATTAAACCAATCCCTGTAAGGGGACTGAAACTCTACGACAACATTCCAGAAAGTAGTGTCTACCATATACTGTTGAAATTAAACCAATCCCCGTAAGGGGACTGAAATCGTCACTCAAAAAGCAAAACCTGCTATTTCAGCAGGTGCAATCCCCCGGTATGTGAAATCTGTATCATCACTTACCCTGTCTGGTGACCAGCCTGGAACTCGCGCAGCGCCCGCGGGGTAAACCCCAAACCGGCGGATTGGGAACAGATTTTCTGTCTATCCATGACATCTATGGCGTCTCAAAAATGGGCGTTAAGGTGTCCATTGTATCTACTACGTCTATAGATTCTATACAAGT
>JABLXM010000140.1 GCA_013177815.1 Anaerolineae bacterium
TGATTGACCTGATCCTGTCCGGTCAGGAATCAATGGATGTTCTTCCAATCGTCCAATGCGACGATGCGGCAATATATCAATATACCGGTGGGACGACCGGCGTGCCCAAGGGGGCGATTGGTTTGCATCGTAACCTGGTGGCAAATATCCTCCAATTCCGGGAATGGTTGGTGGGGCTGGAAGAAGGGGGGGAAGTGGCACTTGCTGCCATTCCGCTCTACCATGTCTATGGTATGGTGATTGCGATGGGTGTTAGCGTTGCGCTGGGAGCCTCGATCGTGCTGATCCGCACGCCGCAGGATTTGAGCTTGTTGTTATCAAGTATTCAGCAATATGGGGTTACATTGTTTCCGGGCGTGCCTAATTTATACGCTGCGATCAATAAAAACCCCGATGTCTTAGCGGGTAAATACGATCTACGTACCATCAAGGCGTGCATCTCCGGTTCGGCGCCGTTATTACCTGAGATCAAACAACAATTCGAAGCGTTAACCGGGGGAAAGCTGGTTGAAGGGTATGGTTTATCGGAGGCACCGACAGCAACGCATTGCAACCCAGTCCATGGTGAGAATCGCACCGGATCGATCGGCTTACCCCTGCCGGACGTTGACGCGCGGATCGTGGATGCTGAGGTCGGAGACAGACAATTGGCGATAGGCGAAGTCGGCGAACTCATCATCCGAAGCCCTCAAGTGATGGCGGGGTATCATGGGATGGACGAGGAAACCAAGCTGGCGTTACGGAAGGGGTGGCTTTACACGGGCGACCTCGCCAGGATGGATGAAGACGGATATTTTTACCTGGTCGATCGAAAGAAGGATGTCATTAAAATTGGCGGATTCCAGGTGTGGCCTCGTGAGGTCGAAGAGGTACTGGCTTTACATCCGGACATCAAGGACGCGGCAGTCGCAGGCGTGCCAGATGCGACCTATGGCGAAATGGTCAAAGCCTGGATCGTACTTCAGGAGGGCAGATCAATTTCACCAGGGGAGGTTCAAGGCTGGTGCGAAGAAAGGCTGGCAAGATATAAAAAGCCGATGGCAGTTGAATTCATAGACACGATACCGCGAACATTTGTTGGAAAAGTTTTGCGCCGGGAACTTGTCAGAATGCATCAAGCGGGCAAATAATCAACCACGCTGGTCTGTGATGATGCGAATGTTGTGGCTATTCATCACATAAGGCGATTTCATAATGCCGAAACACGCGAGGAATCTCACTCGTTCATGAGAGACTCTTCGCGCGCTCAGAGTAACGGTTCCTATTGAGAGAACCCTACGGCGGTATGCTCAGCACTTCTGTGGCAGTGGGCAAATTAATTTTGTATCACGTTGCCGCAACGAGCTGCCGCGGCGTACCGCTCACTTTCGGATAAGGTGGCGGGAAGAGCGTTTCAAATTCCTCTCTAGGGATGGTTTCAACCTCAACCAATCTCTGCGCTACCTTATCCAGTTCATTACGGTAGGTATGAAGGATTTCTTTCGCTTGTGAATACGATTCGTTGACCAATCGCCGAACTTCTTTGTCGATCTTTTCTGCAATTGCCTCCGAGTAGTCCCGTTGTTCCGAGATCTCGCGTCCCAGGAAGATCAATTCCTCTTTTTGACCATATACCATCGGTCCAAGTTCTTCACTCATACCCAGGCGGGTAACGATTGTCCGCGCCAGTTGTGTGACACGTTCGATGTCGTTGGCGGCACCGGAGGTGATATCGTCAAAAACGAGTTCTTCCGCTGCCCGTCCACCCAAAAGCCCGACCATATCGACCATCAGTTTGCGACGAGCGGTTAGCGTGCGATCCTCTTTTGGCAATGCCATCGTATAGCCAGCCGCCATGCCGCGGGCAACAATGGTCACTTTTTGTACCGGATCTGCCTCCGGCAGGGCATTCATAACGACGGCATGACCTGCCTCGTGGTAGGCGACGATCAATTTCTCTTCTTGGCTGATCAACCTGCTTTTTCGTTCTGGACCGGCGATAACGCGCTCGATCGATTCTTCAAATTCTGGCTGTGAGATAACCCGCTGGTTGCGGCGCGCAGCCAGGATGGCGGCTTCATTGACAAGGTTCTCTAAATCGGCGCCGACAAAGCCAGGGGTTGCCTTGGCGAGAATGCTGAGGTCCACTTCGGGCGCTAGCGGTTTGCCTTTCACGTGTACTTTGAGGATGGCTTCACGTCCGCGCATATCTGGTCGATCCAGCACTACCCGGCGGTCAAAGCGACCGGGGCGCAAAAGCGCCGGGTCCAGAATATCCGGGCGGTTTGTGGCTGCCATAATGATGATGTTCGTGTCCGTATCAAACCCGTCCATTTCCACCAGCATTTGGTTCAGGGTTTGTTCGCGTTCGTCGTGGCTACCGCCTAAACCTGCGCCGCGCTGGCGACCAACTGCATCGATCTCGTCGACAAATACGATACAAGGCGATTGACGTTTGGCTTGGTCGAATAGATCGCGAACCCGGCTGGCGCCAACACCGACGAACATTTCAACAAATTCGGAACCGGAGATCGAAAAGAATGGAACGCCCGCCTCGCCTGAAACGGCTTTTGCCATCAATGTTTTACCGGTGCCGGGAGGTCCAACCAGCAGGACGCCTTTGGGAATGCGGGCACCTAAGGCGAGAAATTTTTGCGGCTCGCGCAGGAACTCAACCACTTCTTGAAGTTCCTCCTTGGCTTCATCAACACCAGCCACATCGTTGAAAGTTACTGTTGGTTGATCACCAGAGAACATGCGCGCCTTGGATTTTCCAAACGACATGGCTGCATTGTTGCTCCCTTGCGCCTGCCGAAAAATAAAGTAAAAGGCAGCGCCAAGGATGAGGAATGGCAGAAGGTAGCCGAGGGCAGTTAGAACTCCCAACCAGGCACTGGGGGGTTTGATCTCTATCTTGACCAACTCCGAATCCAATTTATCTGTTGTCACGCCTAATTGGATAAGCTGTTCTACAAGGGTGGCTTCTGGCGCTTTGGTGGAGGTTCCTTGTGAACCATCAGAGAATGTTATTTGCACTTTATTCTCATCCACCACGATTTTTGAGATCGATCCTTTATTGATACCATCAGCCAATTCATTGATCGTCAATTGGGATTGACTGGTATTCTGAGTGCCAAGATTGAACACTAACAGCGCAATGATTGCGGCAAATAGCAACAGATAAATAAAATATGATTGATTGCGTTGATTCACGTATACCTCCACAGGGTGGTACAAACATCAAATATTTTATTAATGAATTATACCAATCTCAACCAGCATGAACCATCTTTTGGACAATGTCTTGTGGATTTCAAATAAATTTCTAATAAATCGTTACATGGGCGAGAAATCGCCGACCTGGTTCATGGTCGATAGAAATTGCCGGGTATGTGTTTGATCATGAGCTCGCATTAGATCGACAATCTCGACAAGGTTGGTAGGTCCATAGATCGAATGGAGGGCTGGGCTATTCCACTGATCAGGTGTGAGTTCGGACAGTGAGCTTAGAAGGATTTCACGGGCGTCGAAGAATTCATTCAATGCGATATCAATATCTTCCTTGATGTAGTTGCGAGAAGCCGCCAATGAATCGATCTTTTCCGAGGTGATGAAGGAGCCCGGATGTTCCAATACGCGCTGGATTCTTGCCAGGTTCAATTCTCTATCAACATCCCTAAGGTGACATACGATCTCAAGCAAACTCCATTCGCCATCGCGCGGACGTGTTTGCCAAACGGCTGGGGATAGTTTATTCGCCATTGTATCGAGAAGGGCGGGGGTTACCCTCAATGACAAGATCAGCAATTCCGGCTTGGCAAATGAGAGGTTATCCATCGACTGGTCGACAGTTTCAAGCCATTGACTGATACCCCCAAGGGTGCCCGATGTGCTGAGGGGATGGAAGCCTGGTGGTAGTTCACCGGGTTTATCATCGATGTAATAAGTTGGCATTCCTATCTTATTGGGTGGAACAATATCATCCTGGAAATCGTTCCCGATCATGACGGCGCGATCAGGCGAATTCAGACGATATAACATTTCAAGGTAATATTCGATATGGGGTTTGGAAAAATGGAAATCCTCGAATGTGGATACGAGGGCGATCGGGATTTCATCCGGAACAAGCCCTGCCCAATGGATGCGTTGCATGGTTGCAATTTTGGGAAACAGGGGATTGGTTGCGATTGCGACCGTATGCCCTTGGGCGGCACAATTTGCGAGGAGTTGATGGACGCCCGGAATCTGCCGGGTGATTGGACGCAGTTTTGGATATTCGTTCAGGTAAAAATCATTGACCTGCTCGCTGTGATCTTCAGGCAATGAGTTGATCATTGGATAGAAGGTTCCGTTGAAAGTTTCTTCGAGGGTTCGATAGGGAGAGCTATTCCGCAACATTGCCTGAGTTGCAGCGGATAGGGCGGTTGGCAGCAGTTCTGGTTGGGGCAAATGGAATTTATCATTGAGCGCCTGGATGTATGCGGGCAGAAAAACGTCCATCCGGTTAATAAGCAAAGTGTCATCCAGGTCAAAAAGAATGGAAAGGCTCATTTTTCATATTCCAGGAAGACGGGTGGAATGGGGTGGCATTCACCACAGCCAACTTCCGGGCGTTTGACCGTTCGATCTGTTTTTTCACAATAGGCGCTGATGATTACCTTTTTGGATAAACCAAGGAATCCGGATTTGACATAGGCGCTGAGCTTCATGTGTTCACAGGCATTGGCGATCAATATGCCAGGTACGGGGCATGAATTGCACAGGTTTGCACTCCAGTTATTCGGTGGTTTTTGATTGCCGATCAGCCGACATTGTTCGAGTTCTCGACCGCGGAAGTAATCCCCGAAAAAATATTTGCATTCTTTACCTGCGGGTGTTCTCATATTGAATTCATTATCTCCATAACTTAAAGTATGATCCGTACATCCCCTGTTTTTGGGATGCCATGCCGGGGACCTACTTTATGCAAGTCAATGCCTGGATTGGATGTTATCTGGTTATGAGGTCACTCTTGTAACATAGTCACCGGTTCTGGTGTCGATACGAATGACATCCCCTTCGTTCACAAAATACGGTACAGCAACTTCAGCACCGGTCTCAAGTTTTACCTTTTTTGTGACACCTGTGGCGGTATCCCCTTTGACGGCTGTTTCTGCCTGGGTTACCTTAAGATCTACTGAGGTTGGTAATTCAATATCCAATGGCTCGCTATTATAGAGGGTTAATTTCACCTCCATCTCTTCTTTGAGGAAACCAGCAGAATCACCAATCATATCCTTCGAGATGGCTGTCTGATCAAATGTCTGTGTGTCCATGAAGTAAAAAAGATCGCCATCTGAGTAAAGATATTGAACGTTATGATAGTCTAGCCGCACATCCTGAATACGTTCGTTGGAAGAAAATGTTTTTTCAATCGTGGCACCTGTGCGGATATTCCTTGCTTTGATACGAATGGTGGCATTTCCACGACCGGGTTTATTGTGGGAATATTCCAATACCCTGAACAGGTTGCCGTCCTGTTCAAAAATGACACCTTTTCTCAGATCATTAACATCAATCATTGCACCAATCCTTATATGATTAATTTCCGATCCATTATAATCTGCCTACATAGCGGTTGCAAGCCGATGAAAAAGCCGGCAGGTGTATTGCCTGCCGGCTCTATTATTTGATTACTTTTTTTATCCTATCTTGGGTTCGATCAAACCAAAGGTGTTATCTGTTCTGCGATAGAGGATATTGATCGAACTGGTGTTGACATTGTAAAAAATGAAAAAGTTATCATGTCCCAATAGCGACATTTGTTCAATGGCTTCCATCTCATCCATCGGAACCAATTCGAATTGTTTGCGGCGAGCAATTATCGGTTCGGTTTCGGCTTCTTCAAGCGGCTCACCGGGGACTACTTCTGAGGCAGGGGTGCCGTCGCCTCTGCCGCGCTGCCGTTTCCCTTTATAGCGTTCAATGCGCCGTTGAATTTTTTCCATCGCGGCATCAATGGCGATATAGATATCATTGGCGCTTTCCTCGGAACGTAAAATGTATCCTTTGCCACGGATCGTAATTTGTGCGATCATGCGATCCGCAGCGTTTCGAGCTGATCGGATATAGTCAAGATCAACGCGGGTCTCTTCGATATTGTTCAAGTAACGGTCAAGTTTGGATACTTTCTTTTCGATATAATCCCGGACCTGATCATTGAGTTCCATGTTCCTTGTGTAGATGTCTACTTTTATTGCCATGCAACACCTCCTGATTGACTGGGATTGGGGTCGTGCCTGCCTGCTTATACCTGTTGATGGTCCTCTAAATACTTTGCGCGCGCGAAAGATAATCCGTATACTTGTGACGCGCCGTTTTCGATTAGCGATTGCGCACATGCTCGCATCGTCGCACCGGTTGTTATGACATCGTCCACTAATAATATACACTGTCTTTGGATTTTTTTGGAGTCACACTCAAATGCGCCGGCAACATTTTGTTTTCTTTCCTGGATGTTCAATCCAACTTGACTGCGGGTATTTTTGACACGGCGAATGATCCGACTGGAATAGCGGATGTTTAATCCCAAGGCAATTGGAAATGCCAGGAATGCAGATTGATTATAGCCACGCTGAAGATAACGGTCTTTGCTGATCGGTATTGGGGAGATGATATCCGGTTGCCAGTTCAATGTTTGGAGGTATTCGATCATCGCTGGGGCGAGGCTGGCAGCCAATGAGATATCGCGTGAATATTTAAGGCGATGCAAGGCACTACGGGCAACGCCATCAAAAACAGTAAACGAACGCAGGGCATTAAATGCTGGCGGATCATTTTTACAGGGGGAACAGGTCGTTCCACGTGAGACAAAATCGCCACACTTCTGACAAATTTTCTCGTTTATCTTTGTGGTCGCCTGGCGACAGTTTTCGCACCAACTGCCAGCCTCTGATCCGCATCCCGCACATACCGGTGGGTACAACCAATCCAACGCCGTCCAGCAATATTGGTAAGCTTTATAGAACGGGATGCTTTCCCGCCTAACCATGTTATTCTCCTGTAGGACAGGATCACTGCAACATATCGCCAAGCATAGAATGTAACAATTTTATCGCAGCAGGAGCAAGGAGGACAATCATAAGCGCCGGAAAAATTAATAACGCCATTGGGATAATCATTTTAACAGGTGCTTTGTGCGCTTCTTCTTCTGCAAGTTGACGCCTTCGTACGCGCATCTGGTCGGATTGAATTCGTAACACTTTTGCCAGGCTGACACCTAATTGTTCTGATTGGATCACGGCTGCAACGAAGCTGGTCAGTTCAGAGATTCCAATTCGGTCTGCCATATCGCGCAAAGCTTCACGACGCAATTTGCCCAATTGGACCTCTTTGATGACCCGCGCGAAGGCGAGTGAGAGTTCGGTTTGCCATTTCTCGCTAACTTTCGCCATTGCAGCGTCGAAACCTAGCCCTGCTTCCACGCAGATTGTCAATAAATCCAACGCATCTGGCATTGCCTTGCGAATACCTTTTTGGCGACGTTTGATCCGGCTGCTCATCCATAAGTCTGGGAAGAAGAAACCAAGCAAACCAAAGATCATACTGACCAATAAAATTCGCCCTGTAGGCCATTTTGTTTGACCTATTTGAAAAACCAGAAAGATCAGTCCGGCAAACACGAACATCATGATAAATTGAGCAGCCAGATACAAGGTGGGATCAATTCTCTGGGATGTACCGGCTTGCTCGAGTTTGCGCTCAATGTTGATCAGTGCGTTCTGTGGGGTGAAACGCACTGCAACCTCTCCCAATCTCCGCGCAAATGGGTAGATTACCCTTTCAGTGAATGGGCGGGAAAGTTCGATTTTTTCCAGATCGATCTGTTCGCCCCTCTTTGACAATTCCTCCAGGCGTGCTTGTAGTTCAGATTCATCCGTCACTCTCGGAGAACGCAATCCGATAATCACCAGAATCACTCCGATGGTGAAGATGACACCCGTTACGATTAAAATGGAGGTCAACATTGGTCTCTCCGGTTACTTAGACTTCTATATCCGCCAGTTTGTTCATTGTCAATGAACCCGCGATAATCAGGATGCCCGCCAAAACTAATGCGATAGTACCGCAAACCCGGCTTTCAGGTTTGAAGAATTCCATCATATAGTCGCGATTCAACAGGTAGAGGATGCCGATAACAAAGAAGGGCAATAAGGATAGGAATCTGCCGGAGTAGGTCACCTGGGTCGTGAGTACGCGTATCTCGCCTTTGATGCGTACTCGTTCTCGGATCGTGTACGAGATCGTATCCAATATTTCAGCGAGGTTACCGCCGACCTCGCGCTGGACATTGATCGCTGTGATGCAGAGGTCCAGGTCAGGGGAAGGTATCCTGCGCAGGAGGTTATCCAAGGCACGCTCCATGGGAACACCCAATTGCATTTCCTGTACCACCCTGCGAAATTCATCGCAGATGGGGGGGGGCAATTCCTTGCTGACGGCTTCCATGGCTTGCATCGTTGAATAGCCTGCCCGCAAGCCATTAACCATCAGGTTTAACATATCTGGCAATTGTTGGTCGAACTTGACCAATCGTTTTCCTTGTTGTTGTTTGACATAGAAACGCGGCAGGAATAATCCAATAACCCCGCCGATGATTGCGATCAGGGTCGTGCGACCGCCAATGAACCAGAGGATGAGACCCGTCAGGAAAGCAGAG
>JABLXM010000141.1 GCA_013177815.1 Anaerolineae bacterium
GATGGGCGTTCTGGTAACAATCATCGGTGGCGATCAGTTCGGTGGCTTCGATGAATTGGGCGGGCAGGGCGGCGTTCTCGGCGACGGCGCTGAGCACGCGGACAGCCATGCGTTCGCCCAGGGATGATACCGCATCCAGGGCGCGGGGCGTCGCTTCGCCCAGCACGGCTATCGCCTGGCACAGGTTGAGGAAGTCCGATAACAGGTGCTGCAAATCCTGCTTGACGCGGGATTGCAGCGCCAGGTCGGAGATCAGTTCATCCAGGACGGAGAAGTGCTGCGTGCGCAGGTCCTGGGCTGCCTGGGTGAACTTGAGGCGGTCACCGGCGGCGGCGGATTGCGCGCTATCCAGCAAGCGGTCGGTGACGCCGGCCATGGCAGAGGTCACCACCACCAGGCGCGACCATTCATGGTGCGCAGTAGCGATGATGGCGACCGCCTGGCGCACAGCCGCAGCGTCGCCAACGGAGGTGCCGCCAAATTTCATTACCAGTGTTTTCTGCGTGCCTGCCATTTACGTACCTCACGTTCTGAATTAATTGGCTTATTATACACCGGGGCGATTTTGCTCCGGTGGATGCCGGCAGGATAAAAAGTCGATTAGTGATTAGGGTCCCAGGCGGATGGGTGGGGAATTGTGAAAAGTAAAAAGTCGATGAGAGAAAAGTCGATTAGTGATTAGAACATTAGACGGATGGGTGGGGAATAATAAAAAGTAAAAAGTCGATGCGGGTGGTTTTCCATTCGGGCGGGCTATTTTAGCAGGATGGACTGTTCGGTCGCGTCGCTGCGCGACCGAGGAATCTCGCTCCATGCTGACGGGTGAGATTCTTCGGCGGCTCGCGAAGCACCCCGTCCAACTTCGCGAGCGCAGCGACGCGATCTCCGTTCACCGCCTTTCGAGACCGCCACGCCACCTTCGGCGGCTCGCGAAGTAAATCATTCAACTTTGTGAATGAAACGGTTTAATAGTGGTTAAACATCTCCGCGCCCTCTCCGTTCTCTTTGTGAGCAACTCCACTACCGCCGTCCGGAACATTCGAACCGCGAAAAAAAACAGGAACAAATCCCGCCGTCGCCGCGCCTGAACCATCGCCGCACGGCGATCCCCCCACCGCCGGAAAGGAGCCGTCCTACTCTCATCGACTTTTTACTTTCCACAATTCCCAACCCACCCGTCCAGGACTCTAATCACTAATTGACTTTTTTCTCATCGACCTTCCCCTTTTTTACCCTCTTCCTCCGTGCCTGCGTGGGTGTGTTTGCATTTACAATAGATAGGAAGTCGGGCTACAAGCCCGACCTACGGGTTAGGGGTGGGGGCAGCCAGTTGTTGTGTAACTGGCTGAAAGACCATACCAAGGAGGCAAATTGATGTTGAAAGTCGGTTATATCGGTTTGGGCTTGATGGGCAAATCCATCGCGCGGAACATCATGAAAGCCGGGTTCCCGCTGGTGGTGCACAATCGCAGCCAGGGAGCAGTCGAGGAGTTGGTTGGCGAAGGCGCGGCGGCGGCAGGCACGCCGGCGGAAGTCGCCTCTCAGGTGGATGTGATCTTCACCAACCTGCCGGACACGCCGGACGTCGAGAAGGTTATATTGGGAACGAACGGTATCATCCAAGCGGCACGGGCGGGTCTGATCTGGGTGGACAACTCGACCATCAAACCGGCAGCCGCGCGGCACCTGGCGGCGGTTTTAGGCGAGCGCGGCGTGCTGAGCCTGGATGCGCCCGTCAGCGGCGGCGATATCGGCGCCAGAGACGGCACGCTGGCGATCATGGTGGGTGGTCCGGGTGAGGCGTTGGAGAAAGTGATGCCGGTCTTCATGGCGATGGGTAAGACGATCACGCATGTCGGTGAAGCGGGCGCCGGTCAAATCGCCAAGGCTGCCAACCAGATCATGACGGCAGCGCAGATGGTAGCGATGGGCGAATTATTGATCTTCGCGCAGAAGGCGGGCGCCGACCCGCGCAAAGTGGTGAAAGCCATCCAGGGCGGCGCTGCGCAGTGCTGGACGCTGGACGTCAAACCGGCGCGGCTGTTCAACGGTAACCGGGCACCGGGGTTCAAATCCTACATGCAAGCCAAGGATTTGAACATCGTCATGGATACCGCCAGGGAATACGGCATTCCGCTGCCCTCGGCGACGTTGGATGCACAATTGTTCGGCGCGATGGTTCAAATGGGTCTGGGTGAACAGGATAACTCCGCCGTCATCGCCATATTCGAGGCGATGGCTGGCGTTCACCTGGCGGAAACTGAGCAAGGTTAATCTTAGATATGAATTCGTCCAATGGTGAAAAAGTCGCCGCAATTCCGTTAAAATATACGTCAATATTATCGGTGGAAGTGTAAACCTAAATGAAGACTCGCATACTGATCTACATCACATTGCTGATAACGCTGGTGTTCGGTCGGGGGCTGGTTGCGGCGCAGGACGGCGCACCGGAGGGGGAAGAACCTTACGCCGGACAGACGTTGTGCGCGCCGGATGTCTACCTGGTGGACCCTGGCGACTGTTTGCCGCTCGGTCCTTCCCAATTGCTGACCGATATGGCACGCAAGGGCATATCGATCCCCCCAAAACCGCTGCCGGCAGCACCACTGGGCG
>JABLXM010000142.1 GCA_013177815.1 Anaerolineae bacterium
TTGAACGTGGATAATTGGGATGCGGTGGGCGTGTTCCCGTCGATCGAAGCGGCGGTGGAGGGTAGTTCCCCCGGCTGGCGAATCCCGCCCGGCGTGACGCGCTATATTTCCTATGAACACCAATCTTATGTCAACGATAAACCTTACCTGCAATTGGAATCGGGTGAGTGGGTGCGGGCATCGCCAACCGAGTTTTCGCCGTTCACCGGATTGGTGTTCAGCTCGACCCCCAAGGGCGATTTTGGCTGGATCGTGGAGGATACACAGCCCAGCCGGGCGCCTGGATACGACGCGCCCAAGATCGATAAGACGCTGACGCGCGAAACGCTGGTAACAGTCTATGATACCCAGGTGGTGGGCGATATCGAATGGTCGATGATTGGCTTCAACGAATGGGTGGACCGCCAACACATCCGGCGGGTGATCGTCAACACCACCCCGCCGCAGGGGGTCGACAACCAGCGCTGGATAGAAATCAACTTGTACGAGCAAACCCTGGCGGTCTACGAAAATGGAGAACTGCGTTTTGCAACGCTGATCACCACCGGCGCAAAACCGTATTACACCCAGCCCGGTTTGTTCAAGATCTACCAGAAACTGCCCTATGAGACGATGCAAGGCGCATTCGCGGCAGACAAGTCGGATTTTTACTACCTGATGGACGTCCCCTGGACGATGTATTTCGACAAGGCGAGGGCGCTGCATGGCGCCTATTGGCGAACCATGTTCGGTTACACCGCCTCGCACGGCTGCGTGAATCTATCCGTCAGCGATGCACGCTGGTTGTTCGATTGGGCGAATGTGGGGGATTGGGTGTATGTCTGGGATATCTCAGGAGAGACGCCCACCGATCCAACAGTCTACGGCGATGGTGGGGCGTGAGGTAACAGTTCGTTGCTCTACACGGGGCTGTCCAAAATAATGCGAGGTGTTTCGCTCCGCTCAACAGGGCGATATTGACTTTTTGGACAGCCTTATTTTTTTATGCTCACGGTTCAAGGGTGAGAGGGAGACTGACCAACGCCACAGTGCCCGGAATGCGGGTATCGCTCAACTGGTAGACCTGCAGGCGCGCGGGCGTGCTCTCATTGACTTGATAGTTGATCACCACGGAGAAGGGGGTGTGGCTGAGGTCACCGACCGGTGGCTCAACGAAGACCTCGTTCGAGCCGATGACTTTGCCATCCACATCAACCAGGTCAAGGCGGACGGGATTGGTGTTCAGGGGATTGGCAAGCCCGTTGACCGCCAGGATGCCCCCACTTACGGATAGATAGGCGTAGGGATAGCGGATGATATAGGGTGCTTGCTCGTTGCCGGGCGGGGCGATCTCGTTGGTGCCGAGCGACAGCAGAACCAGTTCGATCGACGAGAGGGAGGCAATGCGACCGTACTGGTCCCTGGTGAAGAGCGCCAGGCGGGCGGTCTCTGCTGCGCCGCGGATCTCGAATTCCAGCGTGGGCGACATCCAGAAACGACGACCGACCAACTTGGAGTAATTCAGGCGATCACTGGCGAGCGTTTGACCTTCTTCCCCCGTCAGGTCCAGATAAATATACCCATCTTCCGCAGGCACCACCTGGGCTTGTATGTTGATGGGGCTGACCAGCCGGGAGAGTTGCCCCGGCTTGTTGATGATCAACAAGCGGGTTGGTGGGGTGGGCGTGTAGGTGATGGTTGGCGTCAGCGTGATGGTGCGGGTGCGGGTGGGCACTTTGGTGCGGGTAACGGTTCGCGTACGGGTTGGCGTGCGGGTGGGGGTGAGGGTTCGGGTGTTGGTTGGCGTGCGGCTGTTGGTGAGCGAAGGTCCCGGTGTGACGGTATCGGTTTCGGTGGGGGTTTCTGAAGGGGTGGGGGTTTGGGTGCCGGTGGGCGAGGGTGTGGCGGTCTCGGTGGGGGGGAGATCGGTGGGGGTGGGCGTATCCGGTTCGAGGGTGACGCTGCGCGTGACGGAGGGCAGGGGTGAAGGGCTGGCGGTCGGCGTGGAAGAGATGATCAATTCGATCAGATCGGCGGGCTGGCAGGCTGGGATTGCCAGCAGCAATCCCAGCCCGATCAGACATACCGCAAGATAACGATGAAACTCGCCGCCCCTTCTGGAGCCAGACTGGGCATCCATCGTTTGCGGTTCAGAAGCTGTAGATGGTTCCGAATTTTTCGCGCAGGTAACGGACGTAGGGCTGGGGGTCGATCTTGCTGCCGGTGATCTTTTCCACCAATTCCTGTGGTTCGTATTTTGCGCCGTGCCGGTGGATATTTTCCCGCAGCCAGGCAAGCAGGTCATCGAACTTGCCCTGTTCCATATCCGGCTCAAGACGGGGCAGGTCCTGTTTGATGACCTCCCACAATTGGGCGGCGACCAGGTTGCCAAGCGCATAGGTCGAGAAGTAACCGATGGCGCCGCCGGACCAGTGGACATCCTGGAGGACGCCCAGGGCATCGTTGGGCGGTGTGATGCCGAGATAATCCATCATGCGTTGGTTCCACTCCTGCGGCAGATTTTCCACCTGGATGGAACCTTCCATCAGCCCGATCTCCAGTTCAAGGCGCAGCATGACGTGCAGGTTGTATGTGGCTTCGTCGGCTTCCACTCTGATCAATGACGGCTCGACCTTGTTGATGGCTTTATAGAAAGCGACCATGTCGACACCATTCAATTGGCTTGGGAAGATGGCTTGCAGTTTTGGATAGAAGAACTTCCAGAATGGCAGGGAGCGCCCGACGAAGTTCTCCCACATGCGGGATTGCGACTCATGGATGGCAAGCGATGCACCCGTTGCAAGCGGCGTACGCTCGAATTCCTTGGATATACCCATCTCGTAGAGCGCGTGACCGGCTTCGTGCATCGTGCTGAACATGGCGGAAGGGAGCAGATTTTCCAGGAAGCGGGTGGTGATGCGCACATCACCGATGCCGAAGTTGGTGGTGAAGGGGTGGGCAGCTTTGTCCTGGCGACCCCGGTTCCAGTCGTAACCGAAGCGCGTGATGACGTCCACGCCGAAATCCCATTGTCCTTGTTCGGGGTAGGATAATTTCATGAACTCATTGTCGATCTGGGGGCGCTGGGCGATGGTATGGATCAACTCAACCTGCTGCGGGCGCAACTGGTTGAAGATTGCCTGCACATCGGCGGTCTTCATGCCGGGTTCGAACTCGTCCAGCAGCGGGTCGTAGACATGATCGTAGGGCTTGAAGAAATCGGCGTATTGACGCCGCATTTCGACGATCTTTTGCAGGTAGGGCTTGAACTTGGAGAAATCGGATTCTTTGCGGGCGCTTTCCCAAACCGGGTGGGCGTTGGTGGTGAGGCGGGCATATTCGGACACCCACTCACCCGGAACGCGCACTTCGCGCTCGTATTGGCGTTTGGTGACCTTGAGCAGTCGCACCTCGTAGGAATCCGGGTCCAGGTTGGCAGCCCAGGGGGTCAATTGCTGCAACAATTCGCCAATGACGGGCGCGGTGACTTTTTGATGCAGGATATTGGCAAGGGTGGCAAATTGTTCGCCCCGGTCTTCGGCGCCGCCTGGCGGCATATAGGTTTGCTGGTCCCATCCCAGAACCGCCATTGCCGCGTTGAGATTATAGGTCTCGTTCAATAACTGTACAAGCTGGTCGAACTTTTCTTGCATCTCGCTGCTCCTTATCATGATAAAAAGGCTGGCGTGGTTCGAATAGGTCAGGCAACCTTCCAACGCAAGGGTTTGCCCGCCAGCGCGGCAAGCACCTCGTTTGAGATATCCTCGGCGGCGCGCACCTGGGCTTCGACGGTTTGACCGCCGACATGCGGGGTGGCAACCACTTTGGGATGCCCGGCGAGGGCGGTATCGGCAGGCGGCTCGACGGAGAACACATCCAGCGCGGCGCCAGCAACATGACCTGAATCGAGCGCTGCCAGGAGGGCAGTTTCATCGATGATGCCGCCGCGCGCAGCGCAGATGATATAGACACCCTTTTTCATCTTCGAGAAGGCGTTCCCATTCAGCAGGTTCTTGCTATCCGGGGTGAGTGGGAGGTGCAACGTAATGATATCCGACTGGGGAAGGAGTTCATCCAGGGATACAGGTTTGCCGCCACGCGCCTGGATCTCACTCGCCGGGATGAGCGGATCGTAGCCCAGGACGGTCATATCGAAGGCGGCTGCCCGGCTGGCGACCAGCGAGCCGATACGCCCAAAACCGATGATGCCCAAGGTCTTCCCGGATAGTTCCAAGCCTTCCAATTCCTTCTTGATCCATTGACCGGCTTTCATGCTGGCGTCTGCTCGCGGCACCTCGCGGACGATCGAGAGCATCAGGGCGAGGGTGAGTTCTGCCACCGAGAGCGATGTGGCGATCGGCGCGTTTACGACGGTGACATTGTGGGCTTTGGCGGCTGCGAGATCGATGTTATCGACACCGACACCCGAACGACCGACCACTTTCAGATTGGTGGCGGCTGCGAAGACGGCTGAATTCACTTTGGTGCGACCGCGAACGATAAGCGCGTCATATTCGCCGATGACTTTGAGCAGTTCCTCCGCCGTGATGCCTTTCTGATCGACGACTTCGGTATGCTGGCGTAGAAGGTTTTTTCCATTTTCTTCCAACCCATCGGTCAAAAGAATCTTCCAGGATGACATTTTCTACTCCTTGATAATGAAAGAATTTGGGTGAATCGACAAAATGATTGTACCGCAAATCCAATTGCGGCTGGTAGGAGCAGGGTCATGATTTTGCCAGGACGGACGACCTTATTCGAGTAAAATCGTTAGGATGAAATTTGAGCTATCCAAAAGGATGTGGGATGTCGTCAAAATGACCCGCTGCCAATTTCCGCAATGTAAGGCAGCCTGTTGTTTGTACGGGGTGTGGATGGATGCAGGCGAGAAGGCGGATGTGCTCGAGCACCTGGCGATCATCCTGCCTCACATGCCCGAGGGTTCGAAAGACCTGAACGCCTGGTGGGACGGAAAAACCGAGCAAGACCCCTTCACGCCAACAGGCGAAGTCATTCACACAGCCGTTCTGGCAGCACCCGGGCATTACGGCGGGAGCGCCTGCGTGTTCCTTCGCTCTGACCATAAATGCGCTTTGCAGGTGGCTGGGCAACAAGCCGGCTTGCACCCGTGGCGGTTCAAGCCTTTCTACTGTGTGCTGCATCCCCTGGACCTGGATGACGAAGGGCGGATCACGTTGGATGAGACCAGCCAGTTATTGGATGAACCGGCTTCTTGCTTGCAGGCTTGTGAACGAGAGGGGATGGTAAAGGATATCTTCGAAGCCGAGCTGCGCTATCTGTTGGGGGAAGCGGCGTTCAGAAATGGCGCCGGGTTGGATATCGACCCGGGTCGAATCGACTAGATTCCCACGTCCCAGACGATATGCAGACCGAAAAAATGCCCTGGTTATACTAAATCTATACCAAATCTGAATATGTTTCGGATAATATCAACTATGTGATGGGCTGCCATCCATTGATGTGGTTCACGACGGATGGGCAACACTATTCAGCCGGGAGAGTGCCAATGCAGAAAGAAAAGATAGATGCCCAGGGGAGCGTGCGGAAAATGATCAAAAAATGGTGGTGGGCGATTGCGGCAGTCGCGATCGTATTGGTGGGCATCGGGGTTTACTTCTTGGGACAAAACCCTTCGGCGCGAAACGCGTCTGAAGATGCTGGCGAGGTCATCAACACTGCCAGCGTGCGCCGGGGGGATTTGCGGGTATCGATTACAGGCAGTGGGGCGTTGGAAGCAGGGCGAACGGTGGACCTCAAATTCACAACGGATGGAATCGTCGATCAATTGAATGTATCGTTAGGGGATGCCGTGCAGGCAGGCGAAACGCTGGCTGCCTTGACCGATACGATCAGCCTTGAGGCGGAGGTCGCCAGTGCAGAGCTGGCGTACCTGGAAGCCAAGGCAGACCTGAATGAGTTGATGAAAAATGCGGATGTCTCCCTGGCTGAAGCCTACCAAACTTATGTGACCGCCCTCAGCGAGCAGGAAAGCGCGGCGAATAAAGTGGCGCGGTTGGGTTACTCCCGCTGCAGCCGGGAGGTCAACACCAATTACATGGCTACCATCGAACACGCCGGTAACAGGATGGGCGAAAGCGAGGTGGGCAGCGAACAATGGATCGCGGCAAAGAGTGAATACGATACTGCCATGGCGAACTACACCTATTGCATCGGATACACCGATGCTGAGAAAGAAGAAGCCCAGGCAGAACTGGCAGTTGCCGATGAAAACCTTCAGGTGGCAGAGAGCACCTACAACATCCTGAAAGAAGGGTCGGGTTTGAACCCCGATACGCTGGCGCTGGCGCAGGCGACATTGACCCAGGCAGAGACGGCGCTGGCTGCAGCACGTGAGGAGTTATCGGGCGCAACCCTGGTTGCGCCGATGGGTGGTGAAATCACCTACCTGGCTGCGGGCGAGGGCGAAATGGCGGGGACAGATACTTTCATCACCATCTCGGACAAGAGCCGGCTGTTCGTCACCGTTCAAGTGGATGAGAGCGATATGACGTCGTTCGCGGTTGGGAATGCGGCGGAGGTGGTCTTCGACGCATTGCCGGATGAGGTTTTTCAGGGGACGGTGGTGGAAGTTTCTCCTCAACTCACTTCCAGCAGCGGCGTTTCATTGCTGACCGGCAAAATCGACCTGGATCAGGACGAAATTTCGAAACTCGGCAAGGTGCCCCTGGGATTGAACGGGACGGTGGAGGTCATCGACCGAGCGGTGAGCGATGCCATCCTGGTCCCGGTTGAGAGCTTGCGCGATCTTGGCGATGGAAAGTATGCTGTGTTCGTGATGGATGCTGACGGCACTTTGAAGTTACGAGTCGTCGAGATCGGCATTTCAGACTCAACTTATGTTGAGATCACATCCGGCTTGGAAGCGGGCGAACTGGTCTCGACCGGGTTGGTCGAGACGGTTGGACAATAAACGGCAGCGCTGATGATCATGAATACTCCCTACCGATCGACGATATCCCTGAGACAATGGGGGTTGGTGTTCATTGTGGCTTTATTGATGATGATGATCGCCGGTTGTCTTGGCGCAACCAACAACGATACGAGCAACAAGCGTACGGAAACAAGCTATCAAACCACACAGGTTCAACGGGGTGATATTGCCAGCGAGACCTCGGGAAGCGGCGTCCTCTCCGCGCGAAAGATGGTGGACCTGAAATTCCCGGTGAGCGGGACACTGGATAAGTTGAACGTTCGCATTGGCGATCAGGTTAAACAAGGTCAGATGCTCGCATCATTGGCGGAGATCGATCAACTCCAGCTTGAGGTCGACATGCAGCAACTGGCGGCAGCGGAAGCAGAAGAAGCCCTGAATGAACTACTTGAAGGGCAGGAAGAGATCCTGGCTCAGGCGTTGGCTGACCGCGCTACGGCGGTAGCAGCGTACGAAGAGGCAAAATCCAACCTGCACAAACGTGGCGATGCGCGATGCGATCCGCAGTTGACTGAGGAATATTATTATGAATACCTCTACGCCAATAATGAATTCGAGGATCTGGAGTACGCCCTGGAGACCGGATACAGCGCAGCCGAGGACCAGTATGTCAGACAGAGAATGAACGAGGTGGGTGATGTTCGCCATGATGCTTACGCCAATTGGAAGTATTGTGAAGGCTACAGTGAGGTCGAAATCCTGGAGTCCACTGCCGCGATGGAATTGGCTGAAGCTGACATGAAAATTGCGCAGGCAGATTATGAACAGGCGTTGGCAAACCAGGGGGTGGATGCAGAGGCAATCGACCTGGCTCAAGCGCAGTTGAATGAAGCCCAACTACTATTGGCGCAAGCGCAACACAACCTGGCTGGCGCAACGCTCAGCGCGCCAATGGACGCTACAGTGATCGATATAACGGCAAGCGTGGGAGAAGCCGTTGGCGCTGACCCGGTAATCCGGCTGGCTGACATGAACGATACCTATCTTGAGGTCAATGTGGACGAAACTGACCTGGCGATTGTTCAGCCGGGATGTTCGGCGCTGGTCTCATTCGATGCGTTTCCGGAACGTACGTTTACAGGGACGGTTTCTGCGCTCGCTCCCGTTCTTGGTGTTGCGAACAATATCTCTTCGGTGATCGCATTCGTCAGCCTGGATCAAACACAGCTTAACCCCAGAACAAACCTGCCACTCAATTTGCATGGCACCGTTGACATCACGTGCCAATCTGCTCAAGATGCGTTGGTCTTACCCGCGAGTGCCATCCACCAAGACACGGATGACAGCGAATACGTCTACGTACTGACCGGAAACGACCAGGTCATATATCGATCAATCGAAACCGGCGTTTCGGACGCCGTGTGGGTGGAAGTGGTGAGCGGGTTGGAATTGGGAGAAACGGTAATCTTGGATCAGATCAGCAGCGGTCAATAATGGTCGTGCAGCCGATGATCACTTTGGAGAGGTATCGATGAAATCAAACGAAGCGAAAAGAAGAAAGATCGATAAAAGGGTGCTGCTGGGATTGGGTGTGATACTTCTTGCAGGCTTATCCGCCGGTGGTTTTCTATTGTGGCAGAATCAGGTCCGGCCTGCGGCAGCGACCGCGGAGGCACAGATCAATTCCGCCGTGGTACGCAGGGGTGATCTGGTTATCTCGGTTGCGGCATCCGGGACGTTGGGTTGCGAGTCAGTCGGCGAATTTGAGTTTTCCCACCGAAGGGGAGGTAGTGAATCTCACCGTCAAGCCAGGCGACAGGGTATCTGAAGGGCAGGCGCTGGCTGAACTTGCTGACAAAAGTTCATTGCAAACAAGTCTAACGCTGGCGGAATTGGACCTCAAAGCCGCAGAGGATGCTTTGAATGAACTAACCAACGGTTCTGCTGCCACGCTGGCGACGGCACAATTAGCCCTGGCAGAGGCGAAGAAAACGTACCTGGAGGCGCAATCGGACGTTGTCACCGAGTCGTTGACACGCTGCGACCAGGAGACGACGGATACATACTTCTCAGAATACATGCGCGCATTGGACGAGTTGGAAAAGCTTCAGGCAGATAAGGATAATCCGGATCATTACCTGACCTATATCGTACCGGCTAAGGTCGCAGTCGATGAAGCCTACGCAACCTATGAATACTGCGCCGGTTACACCGAATATGAGATCGATTCTTCCCACGCCGAGGTTGTGCTGGCAAAAGCGGCGGTGGATGACGCGCAGAAAACGTTGGATACCCTGATCGCGAACAACGGTGTAGATCCGCAAGAACTGGCGCAGGCGCAGAATGATGCGGCTGCGGCGCAGATCGCATACGATGATGCGGTTGGCAACCTCAAAGGTGCAATTTTGACCGCGCCGTTCGATGGAACCATCATTTCGGTCGCTGGCGAGAACGGGGATAGGGTGGAAACCGACACTTTCATTGTGGTGGCAGACCTGGGACATCCCCTGGTGGAAATCTATGTGGATGAATCTGACCTGGCTTCGGTGGCGGTCGGGATGCCAGCCAGTGTGGTGTTCGATGCTTTTCCCGATACCACCTTCGATGGCGAAGTGATCCAGATCAACCCGGTGTTGGAAACGGTCGATGGTTACCAGGTGCTGAGTGGGCAAGTGCGGGTCGAGCCAACGGATGGTGGGGAAAGTGATATGTTCGTCGAAGGCATCAGCGCAACGGTCGAGATCATCGGCGGAGAGGCGTTGGATGCGCTGCTGGTGCCGGTGGAAGCCTTGCGTGACCTTGGCGACGGTGAATACAGCGTTTTCGTGGTTGGTGACGATGGGCAATTGCGGCTGAGTGTTGTCGAGGTCGGCATCATGGATGCCACCTACGCCGAGGTCAAAAGCGGATTGCAGCAAGGTGATGTCGTATCAACCGGAATTATGGAGACACAATGATCAAAGAAGCAACCAAGATCATCGAAACGATTCAAATCAGTAAAGTATACGGGACAGAAGCGTATCCGATACGGGCGTTGAACGGTATCAGCCTGACGATCCAGAAAGGCGAGTTCATTGCCATCATGGGTCCATCGGGGTCCGGCAAAAGCACGTTGTTGAATATCCTGGCATGCCTGGATCGTCCCACAGATGGGCGCTACCTGTTGGCTGGTGAGGACGTCAGTCATTATGACCGCAACCAACTGGCAAACATTCGCAGTCGACAGTTGGGGTTCATTTTCCAGTCCTATAACCTGCTGCCGCGCCTGACTGCGCTGGAAAATGTGATGCTGCCCATGATCTACTACAGGGATAATCCATTGACGCTCGCAGAAAGGGAGGAAAAAGCCGCGCATGCGCTGGAGGGCGTCGGGCTTGAAAACAGGATGACCCATTACCCTAATCAGCTCTCCGGTGGGCAACAGCAACGGGTGGCGGTCGCGAGGGCTTTGATCAATGATCCGATCTTGATCCTGGCGGATGAACCGACGGGCAACCTGGATACGAAATCTTCCCGGGAAATTCTGGAATTATTGGGTCAGTTGCACGAACGAGGACGAACGATCGTGCTTGTAACCCATGAAGCTGACATTGCACATTATACCCAGCGCATCCTTCTCATTCGGGACGGTTTGCTGGCATCCGACAGGCGCAACGGCAAGCGAACGAACGGCGGTAGCGAGAAGCCCCGCAAGACCGGAAAAGCGAGGACAGCATGAACTTCAGGGAGATGGTGAGAATATCCTGGAAGAGTTTGCTATCCAACAAGATGCGGTCGCTCCTTACCATGCTGGGTGTCATTATCGGTGTGGCAGCCGTGATCGTGATGATCTCCATCAGTGCCGGGACGGAGGCGACGATCTCCGAGTCGATCAGCGGGCTGGGGACGAACCTGGTGTTCATCATGGGAAACATCTCTCGGGCGGGTCCGGGCGCGGGTTTCCAGGGTATGCAAGGCGGGTTGGTCTATGATGACATGACGGCGATCGGTGACCGCATCAATGGGGTTGCGGGGGTCACGGTCGAGCAGCAAACCAGCGTGACGGTCAAGGCAGGCAATACAACCCTTGAAAGCATAACCATCCTGGGAGCGACTCCCGATTATCCAACCGTGCGGGATGTGAGCGTATCGAAGGGTCGGTTCTACAATGAACAAGAGTTGGATCGCGCTTCCAAGGTCGTGGTGTTGGGTTCTGGCGTGGCAGAGGAATTGTTTGGGGAAGATGACCCGATTGGTCAGAGCATCTATGCCAGTAACGTCAAATTGACCGTCATCGGCGTTCTGGCGGAGAAGGGTTTGGTTTCTGGCACGGATTTCGACCAGCAGATTTATACCCCTATTACCGTGGTGTTCAAGAAGTTCACGCCATCCATGTTCGCACGCATGACCGGCGACCGGGTTCGCCAGATCATCGTCTCGGTTGATCCGGATGCCGATATGGACAAAGTCATCGAGCAGATCACACTGCTGTTGGCGAATCGCCATGAGGTTTCACTGGATGCGCTTGACTTCACCATGTTGACCCAATCCGATATCATCGAAACACAAGAATCCACCACGTCCTCGTTCCGAGTATTGCTGGCTTGGGTGGCGGGGGTTTCCTTGATTGTGGGTGGCATCGGCATCATGAACATCATGCTGGTGAGCGTCACCGAAAGGACGCGCGAGATTGGCTTGCGCCAGGCGGTTGGTGCTACCCCTGGGGATATCCAAACACAATTCCTGACCGAGGCAATGATGTTGAGTCTCATGGGCGGGCTGATCGGCGTCATCGTGGGTGTACTGGGAGGAATCTTGTTTGGCGCGCTCAGTGACATGCGCACTGTCATCGAGGCATATTCGATCATACTATCCTTCACCTCGGCAGCCCTGATCGGCATTGCATTCGGCTACCTGCCGGCACGTCGAGCGGCGCAACTCGATCCCATCGAGTCGTTGCGCCATGAGTAAATTATTCGGTAACGAAAGGTGGCATATGAAAAAGAAGCAGCTTATTATCGGTGGTATCCTAGTTTTACTCATCGTTGGTGGCGTCACCGGCTGGCTGATATACAGCCGCTCAAGCGGCGATCAGACCGCCCAATTGGGCACCGGAGGCACTGGCGAAGTAACATTGGAGACGAAACTGGCGATCGGGATCCTGACGCTTGAGGATGGCGACCAGGCAATCAGCAGCGAACAGGCGAAAACGCTGTTGCCGCTCTGGCAAGCAGTGCGGGCGTTGAGTTCGAGCAACACCGCTTCGCAGGTGGAGATCGATGCCCTCTATGCTCAGATCGAAGAGGTGCTAACGAAAGAACAAATTGCGACCATCGAAGCATTTGAACTGAACCAAGACTCAATGGCAGCGATCACGGAGAAATATGGTATTCAGGCTGGTTTTGGACAGGGAAGACTACTTGAAGGCATGGATGAAGACCAGATGGCTACCAGGCAAGCTCAGATGCAGGCTGGCGGCGGTCTGCCACCAGGCGGTTTTGTCGGTGAAGGGGTGATCATCGAAGGTGGTGCGGGAGCGCTGCCAGGAGGCGGCGGCAATGGTTTTGGCAGGATTTCACAAACACCCGGCATTACGACCGGCTCCAACCGCATGGCGTTTGGCTTTAATCTGGTGTTCATCGATCCATTGATCGAAATGCTGGAAGAGAAGGCACAAGGCTAGCCGATAATTTGCCAGGTACTTCCTTAACAACGGGGCAATTCCCCATACCCCAATAAGGAGAACGAAGCGGAAAGGCGACCATAGCGATATGGTGCACGATCCGCTTCGTTCTTATCGTTTTATAAGCATCACAGGATGCTAAGCCAGCAAAGAGTTCGTCAACCTGGCAGGATCAAGCGCGTTATTCATACCGCAATGCTTCCACCGGTTGAAGGTTGGCAGCGCGGTTGGCGGGGTAGATGCCAAAGAAAAGCCCGACGGCGGTTGAAAATACCGTCGCCAGTAGGATAGCATCGATACCGATAGCCGGTTGGAAGGGTGTATTGGCAGCAGCCGCAATCTGCCCAACGATGAAAGCAATCACCCAGCCGAAAATGATACCCACCACACCCCCGATGAAGGAAAGGAGTGAAGATTCAGTCAGAAACTGGGTCAAGATATCGCGCTTGCGGGCACCGATGGCTTTGCGCAGCCCGATCTCGCGGGTGCGCTCGGTAACCGAGACCAGCATGATGTTCATGATGCCGATGCCGCCGACCAACAAAGAGATGGCGGCAACCCCGCCAAGGAAAGTGGTGAACACACCGGTGATGGTGCTGGCAGTTTCGACAAAATCCTGTTGCGAGAAAATGGTGAAATCGTCAACGCCGAGTTCGGTCCTATGGCGGTTGCGGAGAACTTGGGCGATCTCATCACTGGCTTGGGTGACCGCCTCGGCGCTCACGGCTTGTACATAGATCATATCGACCTGGTTTCGAGGTCGGCGGATAAGGCGTTCCTTGGCAGTATTGAATGGGACCATGACGATATTATCCTGGCTGCCGAACGAGCCGCCGCCTTTTGATTCCAGTATGCCGATGATGCGAAAGGGTTGCCCTTCGATACGGACGGTCTCACCGACCAATCCATCACTGCGACCGAACAATTTATCTGCCACATCCGGTCCTAATACGGCAACCGATGCACGCCCAAGATCCTGTTCGGTGGTGATGAATTCACCCTCCACTGTGGCGTAGTTGCGCACGGCAGCGTAAGCCGGCGTGGCGCCAACAATCGAGGTGGTGGTTTGTTCGCCGCCGCCCGTCACTTCGGCGGAGTCCTCGAGCGTGGTCGCTACGGCAGCCACAGAGGGCGCCTGGAACGGATCGGCGATGGCTTCTGCATCGCCGATGGTTATCGGCTGGGCGTTGCGTACTTCTTCGGTGA
>JABLXM010000143.1 GCA_013177815.1 Anaerolineae bacterium
AGCGTCAGCCTCCGCCGTGATCGATTCCCAAGCGGCTTGCATCGCCGAAAGATTGGGGGTGGAAGCCGGTGCGCCATAGGCGAACTGTTCGTTGATGTCCGGGTGGGTCAGTATGTCTTGCGCGTTGAACAGAAAATAGCGCTGTTCCTGCCACGCCAGGTGACCCACATTCCAGGCGATGCAATTCATGGCTTTGAAGCGCAGCATGCCTTCCTCGTTGCTCACGCCCGCCAAACCGCGCCCGAATTCCGACCGGGCAAAGCGTAATTGCAATACTATTGGATGGCTCATGCTTCCCTTCAAAACCTCGGTTTATGCGAATAGAACGGATTTAGCGCCGTTTGTGGGACTTGCGCTTGCCGGAACGCTGCGCGTGCTCGCTGCCGATATATATTCCCAGACGCGGCAGGATAACTCGATGCAACAGCAATACCAGCAGCGTGGCGCCGAAGGCAACCCCGAACACCAGCAGTGAACTGCTGAGCGTGTTCAAGAGCGTTGGGTTGACCAGCATCACGACTGCCAGCGTCAGCATCAACATGCCCCCGATCAATTTGAGCAAACGCCCGTGTTTCTCTTCGATCCGGCTGGCGCGCAGTGAAAAGACCGCCACCAGAAAGATGCCCATCTCATCCAGTTGGTAGATGAGCAGGTAAACCAGCAGCAGAAGGATGAAGGTGCCAGCCGTGACGCTCTGAGCGCTGAGCATGTTGGTCCACAGCACCGGGAAGCCCGCCGTACAGGAGAACTCCACCAGTGAAACGCCCGCCGCCAGCACCACTGTGCCGCCCGCCATTGCCCAGAGAGAATCACCCGCGTCGATCACGCGCCGCATGCGCTGGAAAAGCCCGGGTTTCTTATCAGCCGAGATGGTGAACGAAACACCTTCCTGGTAGAAGAAGTAATCCTTGATGTTGACCAGCGCGAAGAACAACGAGACCAGCGCCACCACCACCCGGATCCAGCCGACGAAACTGATGTAGGTCAGGACGGTGAACAAACCGGCGATGAACAGGGCGTAGATCAACGCCGTGACCGAGATGAAGATCGCGCCGATGATCAGCACCTTCTTGCGTGATCCGGTGTGCAGCGTGATCGCCAACAACATCGTCAGCACCCAGATCGAACAGGGGTTGAAACCATCGACGAAGGAGATCAACAGCGTGGAGATGAACAGGGATTGCTTCGAAAGGTCAACCCGTCCGAAGATCGGGATATCCACCAGGTCTGGTGAGACGGTCGCGTTGGGTTTGGGAGACGTTGTTGGGGTGGGGGTTGGCTCTGGCGTGTTGGTTGCCAGCGTCGCCAGACCGGAAGCGCCATCCTGGGTGGCAATCATTCCAGAGGGTGTTGTTTGACCGAACACGGTAAGGTTGCCGGGGGTATTGGCGACCACCGCCGCGCCCTTATTCTGGCAGCCACTCGCCGCGCAGGCGAGCGTTGCGGTTTCGATCTGCTCGCCCAATGCGTCCGAGAATCCCACCCAGTACTGCTCGCCCATGAAGATGGTCGGCACGGCGTTGGGTTCGAAGCCGTAAGCAGCCGAAAAAGCGCGAAACAGGTCCAGGTTGGTCTCGTCGTAGTAGACCTCGTACATCTGCACTTCGATCTCCGGGTGGCGCTGCGCCAGGTCTTCCAGGAAAGGCTTGGCGAGCGCGCAGTGCGGGCAGCCGTTACCCCAGAACATATAGATCACGGCTTTGGCGCTGGCATCACCGGGTGTGGGGGTTGCTTGCAGCCGCACAGTGAAATCGCCCCCGTCGGGCGCCGCATTCGGGTTGGTGCAGGCGGTGCAGGTGGGGTCATCCAATGGGATGCTGCGGGCGTTTGCGGCAGGCAGGAAGACAAAGCCGACTGCCAGTATAAGCAGTGAACCTAGAACGATGGCGGAGATCAGGGTGCGTTTCATAATCATGGCTCCGGGGGAATGACGAACCCCACTATTTTACTCCAGTTATTATGGACAGAACAGTCAAGATTAGAGGATTCTCAAGGATCGACCATGCACCATCCCCCATGCAAGCGGTACGCACATGATGCACGCTTCTACTCGCTCAACTCCCGGTTGATGGGGATGATGAAGACCGGGCTATCGGAGAGTTGCACCACCTGCTGCGCCACGCTGCCCATGAAGATCAGGTCCAGCCCGCCGCGCCCCTGAGAGGTGATCATGATCAGATCCACCGCCTCGCGCTTGCCCACGTCCACTATCGTTCGCGCCGGGTAAGAGCCGCTGACCACGCTGCGTGCCGTCAGTCCATCGGCGCGCAGGCTTTCAGCCACCGAATCCAGGTACTTGCGCATGCTGGCGACCGCCTGCCGGCGGATGGTTTGCACCACGCTGGCTGGCGCGCGGTATTTCTGGCTCTCCGGCACTACCGGCACGCAGATCAGCATCAGTTCACAATCGAATTGTTTTGCCAGCAAACGGGCGTATGGCAGCAGTTGCTCGGCGAAGGCTGAACCGTCCAGCGCCACCAGGATGCGGTTGAGGATGGGCGCTTCGGGTGGTCCGCTTTCGAACACCTGCACCAGCAGCACCGGGATATCCAGCAGGTGCACCAGTTTACTGGATAGCCCCGACCGCAGCCAGTTGTTCTCGCCGGAGCCGCCGCGGGTGGTCAGCACCACCAGGTTCACGTTCTGGTCGCTCACCGCCTGTTGTGTGACCCGCGCGGTGGAGCCGCTGCGAACAGTGCTGTTGACATGGATGTCCGCCGCGTGTACCTTTTCCGCCGCCGAGGTCAGGTATCGTTCAGCTTCTGCTTGTTGCGCCGCTTCGCTGCCCTCCGGCAGGACGGTCAACAGCGTCAGGCGCGCGCCGGTCGTCTCGCAGATGAATTGCGCCATCGGCAGCGCCTGGGCGGCATTGTCGGAGCCATCCAGCAGGGTGAGGACGTGCCGGATTTCGACATCTCGCTGCAACAGTTTCTTGCTCAGCACCGGCTCGGGCATCCAGATGAACTTTTGCAGCGGCGGCTCCCCGTTGCCGTTGCCGACTGCGCCAACCGGCGCCTGACCAAAGCCGAAACCCGCCAGCAGGGTCGAGTCGATCTGACCGAGGTAATCCATTTCCGGCGAGGGCGCGCCCATGCGGTTGCGGAAGTAGGTGAAAGCGGCGTACAGGATGGGGATGAAGATCAGGTACGCCCAGGCACCTTCCAGGAAGCGCTCTTCAAAGATGATCAGCGTGGCGCCGGTGGTCAACATGGCAGCAGTGGCAGTGCCGGCGATCAAGAGCGATTTCTGGATGGAGAAATTCTTGGATGCCTCGCGCACCAGCCGTTGGGTCACTGCCCAGCCGGTCATGCTCAATAGGATGAAGACCCCCGCCGCATACAGCGCCAGGTAGGTCTCTTCGTGGGTGCCGAACAGCAGGAAGCACAGGATGACGATGCCCACTTCCAACCATACCGGTTTATTGGCGACTTCATATTGGTTGAGCGCGCCGAAGACCGGCGGGATATAGTGGCGTTCCTTCAGTCCCAGCGCCAGGTTTTGCAAACCTTGTGCGCTGGCTGCTGAGGCGGACATCAGGACGAAAATGCCCACCAGCGATCCCAGGTAGGGCAACGGCGCTGGTAGCAGCTTATCCATCGTTTGGGTGAAGACCGATACATCCTCGATATTGGGGTCGGAGAGCGAGAAGATAGCTGGACCGACGATCAGCATCGTCGCGGCGGTCGTGATCATGATGATCAGCAAGCTCTGGAAGGCTTTGCGGCTTTTCTGCTGCGGCGTGCCGCCGAACGCCGCCACCAGGTTGGCGAACACCTCGATGCCGGTCATCACCGCCAGGATGCGCACGTAACCGCCGATGGTAAAGTGCAGGTTGGGCGGCGTGAACGCCGCTGGCGACAAGATTGGCAGGTGAAACCCGGTGCGCACGATGGTCGCCAGGATCATCAACCACAGCAGCACCAGCACGCCGGCGGTGGCGGGACCGAATGTCAGTGCTGCGATGCGTGGTCCGCGGTTGACCAGCCAGCCGATGAACAGGCTGAGCACGATGGCGATCAGCGTACGGTATGGGATGCCCAGCAGTGCGCCGTTGAGGGCGGGGGCGCGGTCTGCGATGAAGGTTACCATGGCAGCCATGCTCACCAGGAAGGTCAATGTATATTCGATGAAGGTGATGGCAGCGTTGACCTTGACTGCCCAGCCGCCGAATTCTTCCTCGCTCAAACCGCTGCCGCCCGAACCGTCCGTCACCCACTGCATCACCAGGCGATACATGGCAGAGACCACCCCGATGGTCAGCACCGCCAGCCAGACCGAACCACCAAAAACGACCGCGCCGGCGCTGGAAGCCATGATGAGTTTCAAGAAGGGTCCGAAAACGTAAAGTGGGGAAGTGGCGGGGTCACCGCCGCCAGCCAGTGCGCCTTCGAGGGAGGTCTGTAATTTGTGAGAGATGCGAGCCATTGGTTTGCCTGTGTTTGTGACGCCTGGGCTTGTCAGCCGGTCGGGTGAGGCTACGTATTGGTTTTGCCTGTTTGGGGATGCCCGCACCTGCCCAATGGAAACCCAAACTACAAGTATCCCAAAAAAAACGTATTTTGGCAATATTTGGCGGATATGGTGTTAAACCAAAGTAGAAATGTCCCTTTTTACCAAAGTTAAAGTGTCCCCATCAGTGAGAGCGAAGAAGTGGACAAAGGGCGAGCTAAGAGCGCGAAAGAGCCGTGATGACCCTTGACAAAAACATAATCTTGTGTACAATTCACACAATAATACAATTATACAATAGTACAAAGATACAATTGGAGGTACATGGATTGAACCATTTGAAGGATAAGATCAAGCTGGATTTTCGCTCGGATGAGCCGCTTTACATGCAGTTGGTGCGCCAGGTCGAACAACTGGTGCTGACGGGGGAGCTGAATCAGGGTGATCAGTTGCCGACGGTGCGTGAACTTGCTACCGAACTGCGCATTAATTTCAACACGGTGGCGCGCGCTTACCGTCTATTGGATGAAGCCCGTCTGATCTCCACCCAGCGCGGGCGCGGCACTTACATCTGGGAGGAGCCCACCCGCGAAACGGTCGAGCGACTGCGCCAGATCAGCTTGGCGGAACTCGCCAGGCGCTACCTGGATGAGGCAGCCGGGCTGGGGTACGACGCACCGGCGGCGCTCGACGCCGTCAGGGATAACATGAAACCCGGCAACCCCGAACACGAGGATGTCGGCGCAGATCAAGCAATCGAGGTGAAGAATGAACAAACACAGCAAACGCAACGAAGAACAAGCGGAGAATAACAACCAGGGTGCGAATCGACGGACGCCGAAATCCGCCAACGATGCCCACATCAGCGGACCAGGCTCGGCGCTCGCCATCGTGGTTTTCACCTGCGCGGCGCTGCTGGCGGCGCTGATGGATAGCCGTGGGGTGGGGGATGGTTGGATTGGTCTGATGTTCACCCTGTTGACGCTGGTGGCGGTTTTCCTGTTGCTGGCGCTCAAGGTGGCGCAACAGTGGGAGAAAGTGGTCGTGTTGCGGCTGGGTAAATTCCACGGGTTGCGCGGTCCGGGCATCTTTTGGATCATTCCCATCATGGATACTACCCCCACCTGGATCGATCACCGCGTGATGGTCTCACCCTTCAACGCCGAGAAGACCCTCACCAAAGACACCGTCCCGGTGGATGTGGACGCGGTGCTGTTCTGGATGGTGTGGGATGCCGAGAAGGCGGCGCTGGAAGTGGAAGACTATCGCGTCGCCATCACCTGGGCAGCCCAGACCGCCCTGCGCGAGGTCATCGGTCAAATGCCGCTGGCAGATATCCTGGTCGGTCGTGCCCGCATGGATGCTGACCTGCAGCACATCATCGACGAGCGCACCACACCGTGGGGCATCTCGGTGCAGAGCGTCGAGATCCGCGACATCATCATCCCTCAAGCACTCGAGGATACCATGAGCCGCCAGGCACAAGCCGAGCGCGAACGCCAGGCGCGCGTCATCCTGGGCGAATCCGAAATGCAGATCGCTCACTCCTTCGCTGAAGCCTCGCAGGCGTACCAGAACAACCCCACTGCCCTGCACCTGCGCGCCATGAACATGCTGTTCGAAGGGCTCAAGGAAAAGGGTGCCCTGGTGATTGTGCCCTCCAGCGCGGTGGATACGATGAACCTGGGCGGGCTGAGCGGCATGGTGGCGCTGGCGCAGAACGCCGGTGTTGGCGTGGAGGACACGCCGCCGCAAGACAGTTGATGCAATTCTGATTTCACGTGAAACAACGCCGCGCCTGGGAAATGCCTGCCGGCTGAAGTTTCACGTGAAACGTTATGCAAGATTGAACGACATAAAAAAAGAGGTGAACAATGTCCAATCGAACGTTATTGATCTGCCTGGGCGTACTGACGCTCATTCTCGTTGCATCCAGCGTGCTGGCGTACCCGCGCCTGCCCGAACAGGTGGCGGTGCACTGGAACGCCCGCGGCGAAGCCGATGGCTATGACGGGCGCTTCATGGGGGTGGTCTTCCTGCCGCTTCTCACCATCGCGGTAACTTTGCTGATGCTGGTGATCCCATCCATCGACCCGCTGCGGCGCAATATCCAGCAGTTCCGCGCGACCTTCAACCTGTTCGTGTTGGTGTTCTCGCTCTATATGACCTGCCTGCATGCGCTGACGATCGCCTACAATCTGGCGGGACCATTCAATATGTCACGCTGGATGGTGCCGGGCTTTGCCGGTTTGTTCTACTTCGTCGGCGAGCTGGTGGGTAAAGCCAAACGCAATTACATGATCGGCATTCGCACTCCCTGGACGCTGGCGAGCGATGCTGTTTGGGAAGCCACCCATCGCCGGGGTGGGATGCTTTTCAAAGCCGCTGCCGTGGTCAGCCTGTTGGGGTTCGTCATGCCCTCTGCAGCTATCTGGTGGCTGCTGGTGCCGGTGTTGGCAGTGTCTGCGTACACCGTCATCTATTCGTACCTTCTTTACCGCCGGCTGGGTCTCCAAACCGGGACGCAGCCTTGAGCCGGCTGCATTGGTCAGGCAGGGCTGTTTGCGCGACTGCGAGTCATGAAACGGGGATAAAATGGATGTGCCAGCGCTCCCGCCGCAGTCATCAGGAAATTTCAACCCAGGGCAGAATAACTAGAACGGGAGTTCGTGGCAGCGGCTGAAAAATTCGTCGAATTTTGCCCTTGAAAATATGCTATAATAAGTGCACTGATCGCCGAGGTGTCCCCCTCACCCCGGCGGTCAGTATTTTTAAGCGTAGTGTGTAATGAGATGATCAGCCGGCGAGGTGAGTAGACCGTTGGGTTGGTTCACTGAGATAAGATGTACCGCCAATTCCTCATCAACTAGCTATCTAACTATCTCATCTCCATCTATAATAAAGTCATCCATCATTCTCGATCTTGGAGGGCGCATGAACGCAAACCATATCCAACTTCCGTGGGGCAAAGAGAGCCTGACCGCTGACCTGCCGCGGGGTTGGCGCTTGGGCGACGTGTTGGAGCCGGTTGCCCTGCCCGGCGCGCCCAACTCGCTTGACGAAGCGCAGCGTGCATTGGCGGAACCGGTCGGTATGCCGCGCCTGCGGCAATTGGCGCGTTCCGGCATTAAGATCGCCCTGGTGATCGATGACGACAGCCGCCCGACCCCGGTGGCGAGCCTGTTCCCCGCCGTGGCGGCGGAGCTGCAAGCCGGCGGCGCCAGCTTGCAGCAGGCCACATTGGTGCCGGCGCTGGGCGTGCACCGTGGCATGAGCGCGGACGAGGTGGCGCGCAGACTGGGTGAGGACTGGCTTTCGAAGATCGCCTGGCATAACCCCGGTGGTGACGACCCGGAGGAAATGGTTTTCATTGGCGCTACCAGCCGCGGCACGCCGGTATGGGTGGATAAGACGGTCGCCGAAGCCGACCTGATCGTCTCAATCGGCTGCATCGAGCCGCACATCATCGCCTCCTTCGGCGGCGGCTACAAGAACTTGATCCCCGGCGTGGCGGGGCGCGCCACCATTGCTCACAACCACGCCCTCAACTGCTGCCCGGATACATTCAACATGGTCGGGCAACCCATCGAACGCAATCCCATGCACCTGGACCTGGAAGAAGCCGGCGGCATGATCCTGGGCAAGGTTTTCATCATCAATGCTGTGCTCAATAGCCAGTTGCAGGTGGTGCGGGTGGTGTGCGGTGACCCGCTGCAGGCGCACCGCGCCGGAACCGAGATCAGCGCCGGCATCTATGGCGTGCAGGTGCCCAAGCTGGCGGATGTAGTCATCACCGATTCCAACCCGATGAACTCGACCTGCGTCAGGGCGTCAAGGCGCTTGCCAACACCATCCGCGCGGTGCGCCCGGGCGGCGCCATGATCACTTGCATCCAAGCGCAGGAAGGTGTGGGCGTGTTCGGACTGGCGAACCGCAAATTGCCGGTGGGCAAAGGCGCGCTCAAACTGCTGGCGCCGCTATTGCTGCCGGCTGTGCCTAAACTGGAGCTCAAGGGCATGGGTGAGGAGGATAAGTTCTTTCTGTACTTCGCGCTGCAAGCCATGCGCCGCGCCAGCCTGTACGTCTACGCCCCCACCATCCCTGCCGAGATTCATCCCAACCTGCCGTTCGTCGAATTCGTCCCCAGCCTGGCGGAGGGTATTGCCCGCGCCAATGCCAGGGTCAAGCAAGGCGAGGTGCTGGTCTTCCCGCATGGCGGCAGTACCTATCCTATCCTGCCGGGGTAAGAGAAGTGCGCTCAATCATAGCAGTACCCCGCTGCGCAGACGGGCGAGAACGCAGGGGGTGAAAAGGGAAAACGCAGGCGGGTATTGGTTGAATTATTAAATAGAACTTTGGTTCTAATTTTAGACTAATTGCAACCATATAAAAAAGAGGCGACTCTGAACCGAGGCGGAGCGCGGACGAAGGTTCTCGTAAAGAGGTATTGATCGAATCGAATAAATCGATGATTGCTATGTTGAGATGTTTCAATGGGAGATCTCGAGCCATTGTGGATGATTGACCGGAGGAGGTGCAATGATGGATGACCGCGATAAGATGGAGCAATTGGGCATGCTCATGCAGCAGGCAAAAGATTTGGCGAAGAAGTATAAGCAGCTCACGGGCAAAACTTTTGGTATTACGGGCGAAGTGGCTGAATACGAGGCAGCCCGCTTGCTGGGATTGACCCTCCTGGAAGCCGGGCACCCAGGTTGTGATGCGGTTCGACCCGGCGACGGCGGCAAGATCCAAATAAAGGGCAGGGTCATCTCGCGTGATGACGAGCGCGGACGAAGGATCGGCGGCATCCGTCTATTGCATGAATGGGATAAGCTGTTGTTCGTGCTGCTTGACGAGGATTATGAGCCCTATGAGATTTATGAGGCGGACCGCAAGGATGTTATTGCTGCCCTGGCTGCCCCGGGCTCGAAAGCCAGGGCGGAACGCGGTGCGCTGGGCGTCTCGAAGTTCAAGTCGATCAGCCAGTTAATTTGGAAACATGAATAAGTTACCCCAAAAAGTTATTGAAGCGCTTGGATTTTATGTCTATATTTATGTCAATCCTGCCGATAACCAGATTTTCTATATTGGTAAAGGTGAGGGAAATCGTGCTCTCAGCCATCTAGATGATCAAACCGATACACCTAAAACCCGCAAAATTGCAGAATTAAGGAAGCAAGGCATTACCCCTCGAATCGAAATTCTCGCCCATGGTTTAAGGGATAATGATGAAGCCCAACGCATCGAAGCTGCTTGCATCGACCTGATCGATAAATCCAACCTGACCAATATTGTCCGCGGATATTCTTATAATCATGTTGGGCGTGTGCTCTTGGAAGAATTGGTGCACCAGTATGCCGCCGAGCCAGCAGAGGTGTCAGATCCTGTCCTCCTTATTAGAATTAACCGCCTGTACCGGTATTCCATGACCGAACAAGAACTTTATGAAGCCACAAGAGGAAAATGGAAGGTGGGGAGTCGAAGAGATAAAGCAAGATACGCCCTGGCGGTTTTCAGGGGAATTGTTAGGGAAGTGTATCAGATTGATCATTGGGTGCCTGCAGGCACCTCCAAATATTTCACGGACGTTCACGATTCCGGCATACTTCCGGGACGATGGGAATTTATTGGGCATATTGCAGATAATATGGTACGCGTTCGATATCTTGGCAGGTCGGTTGCCGATCAATTTCCGCCGGGGTTACGAAGCCCAATTGTTTATGTGAATTGTTGAGCCAATTTGTGTGTTCGTTGAGGAAAAAAAATAGACAACTACGTTGCATAATCGCCTAATCACCTTCCCCTACCTCACCTGGTAGCGGTAGGCTGCCGGCGTGCGAGTGTAGCGCGTACTTCCGCTGACCACCAGCACCAGTTGTTCCCCCTCTGCCACCGTCAGCGCCAGGCTGGCGCCATTGCCTTCATCCAAAGTGAGCCGTTCCACGCTGGTATCCCCGCCTGACTGCCGGATCAGGCTGAGCTGGTAGCTCTGCGGCAGGCTGTTGCCGATGTTGACGAACCCCGCTGCCTGCCAACCGCCGTCATCGTCCTCGAAAGAGGTGGCGTAACCGGTCTGCGGTACGCGCACATCGTCCAGCAGCCAGCCATCGCCCAACGAAGAGCCGACGTACTCGAATGATAGCCAGGCGGTGCTGCCTGCCAGCGCACTCAGGTCGACCGTCTCTCGCAGCCAGCCGCCGCTCTCGCCCACGTAGCCATCCTCGCCGCTCGCCATCCCCGGCGCTTCCAGCGGCTGCCAGCGCACCCCGTCCAGCGAGTAGAACAGGTAAACACTGTCGTAATCCGCCACCAGTCGGTACCACGTTTGGTATTCCAGCGTCAGGTCGCCGCTCACATCGCTGAAATCGAACTGCCGGCGCAACGTGGTGTGCGCCAACTCTCCGCGGTTCGACCACATATAGCGCGTCCCATCCGGCGGGTCGACCGGCAGCAGCGCCACTGCGCTCACGCCCTGGAAGTTGATCACCGTTTCGCCCGGGCAGTCGATGTGGATGTAATCGACGCCGTACTGGTTGACGGTGCGTTCCTGCCAGCCACTGGGGCAGACCGGCAGGTGCTCGGTCAGATCGGGACGCGGTGGGTTGGGGAACGACCGGTAGGTGTAGCGACCGTCCGCCAGCGTGGCGTCCTGCAGGTAGGTTGTCACTGCCCAATCGGCGAACAGCGCATCCGCCGCGCTGCTGGCGCCCGGCGATGGGTTAGCCTGCCCCGTGCTCGCCAGCACCGATTCGATGCTGGTGATGCCGTTGAGGGGGTCGGTAGCAAGCCGGCTCAACCCGCTCTCGCCCACCCGGTCGTAGAAATATGACAGGAACAGGAAGGACGCGCCATAGTGCGCCCAGGTATCCGGCAGATTGGCGGACCATTCCAGCAGCGGCAGGTCGGGGTCTTCCACGTACAGGCTGGTGAACTCGTTGCTGGCGTAACCGTTGACCTGGGTTGCCATTTCCGAAAGCCCTTCATCCAACCAGCGTTCTTCGTTGGGGTCCTGGTGATATTGGATCATGTGCTGGAATTCGTGCGCCAGCGTCCCATATGTGTAGCTGTCTTCCAGTTTGAGCGAACCGCCGTCCACCACTATCAACTCCTTGGCGTTGGAAGCCCCGTTGACCGCTGGGTGCAGTTCGTCTGAGGAGCCGAAATATGCCCCCACCGAAGTGCCCAGCTCACTACTGAGCAGCACATGCAGGCGCGGGTCGCCGTCGATGCCCGGCAGCCACTCGCTGCCGAACACGCGCCGGGTGGTGGGGTAGATATGGTTGGTGAAGGTGTCGATCAACGCCCGCATCGAGTCCTCATTGACCACAACGCCATCCTCAACCCAAAAGTAGACCGAATCGGTGCGGTAGCGCAGTTCTGCCCGCACCTGCGCCAGGTCGGTGAAATTATTCTTATAGATCCAGAACGGCAGGCTTTGCCCCTCCTGGTATGGTGCGGAGGACGGCAGCGTTGGCAGCTCGTTGATCAGGTTAAAGCGCAGGTACCACCCCACCCGGTCGAACTCCGGCAGGATGGCGGATTGCAAGCGCTCCAGCGTGTCCCATGCGGCGCGATCGGCGGTTAGCGCCGGCGTGGGTGGGACAGTGGGGGTCGTGGGTGACGTGGGTATGGTCGCGCTGGCGTTTGGGCTGGGTTCGACCAGCCACGGGATTTTTGTGGTGGTGGCTGTGGGCGGACCGTATTCCTGCCACACGATGATGCCGGTGACGGCGCACAGCAGCGCCGCGCACAACAGGATCAGCACCCCCAGCAAGATTAGAAGAAAATTTCGCATGCTGCCGTGATTATAACCCGTGGAACAGGCGCCCCGCGGGCTGTCATTTTAGCCACTTGTGGTATAGTGATTCGGATGAACCTGTATGCTGTCCTGATCGGTTTGGGCGCCTCGCTGGGCATGTGGCAGGTTCACCTGGCGGCGCCGTCCTGGCATCGCCGCGTTTACCTTAACGCCGCCCTGTTGGTGCTCTTGGGCGCGCTGTTGGGTGCCCGCCTGGTGACGGTGGTGTTCTACTGGGGGTATTACCGCGATCACTTTTGGGAAGTCTTCCAGTTGTGGCAGGGTGGGCTTTCCTGGGTTGGGGCGTTGGCAGGCGGGGCGCTGACGACCTGGCTGGTCAGCCGGCGTACCCATATCTCCTGGAAGCTCTTCGCCGATCATCTTAGCCCGCTCATCCTGCCGTTGAGCGTGATGGCGTGGCTGGGCTGCTGGCAGGTTGGCTGTGCCTATGGTCCGTTGGCAGGCGCCTGGGGACTGCCCGGTGTGCCCAGCCTGGATGACACCGGTCAGGTGCTGGAGCGCATGCCGCTGCAACTGCTGGCAGCCGCCACTCTGCCGTTGGTGTTTGGCTGGGTGGAGTCGCGCCGCAAAGCCTTCCGCTGCCCGGGCATGCGTGCCGGCGCCTTCGGGCTGGCGCTCAGCCTGCACCTGCTGCTGTTCACCGCTTTTCGCGCCGACCCTGCCCCGCGCTGGTTCTCGTTGCGCCCCGAAACCTGGGCAGCCATCGCATTCAGCCTGCTGTTCGCTGTGGTGTGGGCGCTCTGCCGCGAGCGCGGCGAGCCGTGCCAGGAAGAGCAGCCATCGGGTGATATGCTGGGCTGATCACCCAGCCAGGGGAGATTTCCGTGATCTTGGCACGGATTTGATTGACTTTCCCGTTTTCAATGTATATAATATTTAAAAGGTCAATCATGTAATTCCCTCCGATTCGTCGATTCCCGTCTGGGATAAGCGAACGATAAGGCATGGAGAGTAATCTCCATCGCCCGCCGGTGCGCAAAGGAGGACCTTCCCTGTGAACCAGGGTGGTTCTCCTTTGCGCTTATTTATGTTCATGGAATAAGTCAGGAGGTGACCGAAAGAATGCCCAAATCGACTCTCATGATCAAAGTGAATCGCGAATACCAACCAGAAGGGAGATGATCTATGTATATCTTGCGTATCAATATGACCGACCAGACTTACAGTCTGGCTGATGTGCCGAAAGCCTATAAGACATTGGCGGGACGGGCGCTGACATCTACCATGGTGTCTGATGAAGTCCCGCCGTTATGTCATGCCCTCGGACCGAGCAACAAGCTCATTTTTTCGAGCGGCATCACCTCGGGCACTGCTGCCCCCACTTCGGCGCGCGTATCCGTGGGCGGGAAATCGCCCCTGACGGGCGGGATCAAGGAAGCCAACGCCGGCTCTTCGTGGGCGGCTGACCTCTCGGTGATGGGGATCCGGGCGTTGGTGGTTGAAGGGCAGCCCAAGGGCAAGGGTAAATTCTGGGGGGTCAATATCACCTGGGACGGCAAACCAAAAGTGGAATTTTTCGATGCCACCCAGCACACCGGCAAGGTGCTGCCGGATATCTTCCCGCCGATCTATGAAAAATACGGAGACAAAGTATCCATCTGCTCCATCGGCGTCGCCGGGGAATTTGGCTATGGTAATTCCGGCATCGTGTTCAATGACCAGTCCAAACGCCCCACCCGCTACGCTGGTCGGGGAGGTCTTGGCGCTGTGATGGGCTCCAAAGGCTTGAAGTTCATCGTCCTCAATCGCGCCGGGGCGCCGGGAGTCGAGATCGTCGATAAAGCCCTGTTCGAGGAAGGACGCAAGAAGATGATCGACGCCTTGCGCACCCATGCCATCACTAAACCCAAAGGCGCCCTGAATTCCTTTGGCACTGCCGTGCTGATCAACATCCTCAATGAGGCGGGTGGTTTACCGACCCGCAACTTCTCCTCCGGACGGTTCGAAGGCGCTCCCAGGATCGCCGGTGAAGCCATCTTCGACAGCAACAAAAACCGCCTGAATAAGGAACTCTATAACCACGCATGCAGCCCGGGTTGCATCATTCAATGCTCCAATACAGTCTATGATGAGAACGGGCAAGAGATCACCTCCTGCGTGGAATATGAATCGGACTGGTCGTTGGGTGCGAATTGTGGCATCGACAAGCTGGATAAAATCGCCGAATTGAACGCGCTCTGCAACGCCTATGGTTTGGATACCATCGAGACCGGCACCACCCTGGCGGTGGCGATGGAGGCGGGGGTGGTGCCGTTTGGGGATGCCGACGGCGCGATCCGACTGTTGCATGAAATGGGCAAAGGCACTCCACTAGGACGCATTCTGGGGGCTGGCACCGCCACCACCGGGCGTGTCTATGGGGTGACCCGGGTGCCGGTGGTCAAGGGTCAATCCATGCCTGCCTACGAACCGCGCGCCATCAAGGGTATTGGCATCACGTATGCTACCACCACCATGGGCGCGGACCACACCGCCGGCTATACTATCGCCCCCGAAATCCTCGGCGTCATGGGTAAGCAAGATCCGTTGAGCAACGAAGGCAAAGCCGGCTTGAGCCGGGCATTCCAGGCAACCACCGCCTTCATCGACTCGAGCGGTCATTGTTTGTTCATTGCCTTCGCCATCCTCGATATCGCCAGCGGCTACCAGGGCATGATCGATGAGTGCAACGGCGTGCTGGGCACCCAATGGACCGCCGATGACGTGCTAAAATATGGAAGCGATACCCTTAAGAAAGAACGCGCTTTTAATGAAGCCGCCGGCATTGGCAAGGAAGCTGACCGCATGCCGGAATTCATGAAGACCGAACCCCTACCACCGCATAACCAGGTGTTCGATGTTCCGGATGAGGCATTGGATTCGGTCTTCGGCGAGTTATGACCGTTCATTCCGGACCCTGGCGGGTAGCCGCAGCCGGTTGACGGTTGGGTGATGGATTTTCCCGGGGGCGGTTGCACCAGCCGCCCCCGGAGTTGAATTGGATTAGACGATGACGATCATTCGTTCGGACCGGACAGGTGGTTTGATTCTGCCGGATGATTTCCGCAGCCGGCGGCATTTTCCCGAAACGATCGAGTTCTGGCTGAACGAGCGCGAGGGCGATATCATCCTGCATCCGCGCCTGCCGGACGCTCATAAGCTTTACATCGAATCCACCACCGGCTGTAATCTACAATGCAAAACCTGCGTTCGGAACGTTTGGAGCGATCCCCAGGCGGCGATGAAGATGGATGTCTTCGAGAACATCCTGCAAGGGATGCAGCGCCTGCCGGAATTGCGCCGGGTGGTGTTCACCAGCTTTGGCGAACCGCTCACCCATCCGCGCATTTTGGATATGATCCGGTCGGTGCGGGAGCGTGGTCTGGCGGTAACCGTCGGCACGAACGGGGTGCTGCTGACCCCCGAGATCTCAGCGGAATTGATCCGCCTGGGTGTGGACCGCCTGGTCGTTTCGGTGGATGGCGTCAGACCTGAAACCCACTCCAGTGTGCGCGGCACTGCTCTCGCCCAGGTGTTGGAAAACATCCGCGCATTGAACGAAGCCAAGCGTGAACAGGCATCCTTGAGCCCCGCGTTGGGGATCGAATTTGTGGTGTTGAAATCCAACATCGCTGAACTGGCAGACCTGACCGGTTTGGCAACCCACCTGAACGCCGCACGTGTGCTGGTCAGCAATGTGCTGCCCTACACCGCCGAGATGTGTGACGAAGTCCTGTATGGGCATGAACCGCAACAGCCATTCAAATCCGCCGGCTTCCCAGTGCACATCGATGCCTGGGTCACCTGGGGCAACCTGGAACTGCCGCGCATGCACTGGGGCGCTGAACGTCGTTGCCGCTTCGTCAATGACCGCGCCATGGTGATCGGCTGGGATGGCGGGGTGGCGCCGTGTTATGCCTTGTCGCACAACTATTCCTATTTTGCCATCGACCGGCGTCAGAAAACGGTCGAGCGTTATGTGCTGGGCAACGTTGGTCAGGATGACCTGGCAGAAATTTGGATGTCCGAGGATTACGTACGCTTTCGCAGTGAAGTGCGCATGTTCCACTTTCCTTCCTGTCCCGATTGCGATTTGCGGGAAACGTGCGATTTGCGCGGGCGCAATGAAAGTTGTTGGGGATGGAATCCATCTTGTGCGGATTGTTTGTGGGCACAGGATATCATCCGCTGTCCGTGAACAGGTGAGATCATGAAGGTCAGGGTGAAATTATTCGCAACTTTGGTGCAATACTTTCCCGGAGCGCGTTCGGGCATCCCGTTTGAATTGGACCTACCGGATGGCTCCACGCTGGCGGGGCTGATCAGTTACCTGGCGCTGCCGGAAGAGGAAGTCAAGATCAATTTCGTCAATGGGCGCACCCAGGACCCCGGCACCTTGCTGGTTGACGGGGATGAAGTTGGCATCTTCCCGCCCATTGGAGGAGGACTGGCATGATGACCATCAGTGTGGATGTCTGGCTATATGGGGAACTGGCACGTTACGGCGGCGACCCGGACGAACGCACCTTTGCCAACCGGATGGTTGCCCTGGCGCCTGGCAGCACCCTCCGGAACCTGCTGGATTACCTCAAGATGCCCACCGAAGCGCGCGGCATCACATTCATCAATGGCGATCTCAGCGC
>JABLXM010000144.1 GCA_013177815.1 Anaerolineae bacterium
GGCTAAAACTGGTGACGTTATAGTTCAAACGAGAAAGTGATCGCTTATCTGCTGACCATAATAATATCAATGATTTGACTGCGTCTGGCATGACCATGAATGGCAATGCGGAATCTGGACGGACAAAGCAATGATATGGTATTCCCTGTGCTGCACTGTGCATCATTTCAGATGCATAATCGCTTGTCCCGCCTGTTGGGATGGTGAAGGCGCTGATCAACCCCGGAAAGCGAATGCTGCGAAAATCGACGGTGCTGCTGCCAAAGTCGGCGGCAAGTTGACGATAATGCTTATTGTAATAGCGTCCAAGGTGTTCGCAATATAACTTATTGCAACCGTACATGGTCGTTGGCTGTAACCATTCATCTTCTTTTACTTTCCCGGCTGCAATCTTTGTATCCAGGCTTGGCAGACCATACGCTGCAATCGAACTCGGATAGATAAATTTTACTGATCGACCTTGCCATTGGGATTGTTCAACTGCCAGTCGCAGCAAGTTGAGAGTACCTTCAACGTTGACACGGTGTGCAGTTTCGGGATTGTATTCTGCTTTGGTAGAAAGGATGGATGCAAGATGATATATGGTGCGAATCTCATACTCAGCAACCAGGCGCCCCAACAACATGTTATCCAGAATATCACCTTGAATAGAACGATAGCATAAGGGTATCAAGTCCGAATCCAAAGGTTGAACATCAAGCGCAACAATTTGGATATCCTCAAACTTGCCAAGATGATCGATCAGACCGTGACCGATTTCGCCATTGGCACCAGTAATCAGAACCACCTCTTTTCGCATTCAGCAGTTCCTTTCGTGCAATGATAGTAGGATTACATCTATACCAATGATTTTACACGTTTTGGTAAATAAGATAAAAAAATGGCGGGGAGTGTCCGCCATTTTAATTTAATCCTTATACAGTGCTGGTTTTTTTGGGTTTGAACCAGGTCTTCCATTCTTGTGTTTCCCAAATCACCAGAATTGGGGCTGCAATGAAAATTGATGAATATGTACCGCTCAATAATCCTACCAATAGTATGATGGCGAATTCGCGCAATGTGACGCCGCCGAAGAGGGCAAGCGCCAGGAGCAGGAATTCCGACGTCATGAGTTGGGTGTTGATGGAACGCTGCAAAGTCTGGACGATGGAGTGATTTGCCAGTTTCTCGAAAGGAAGCTTTCGATAAATGGTGGAATTTTCCCGGATCCGGTCAAAAACAACAATTTTATCTTGCACCGAAAAACCGATGACCGTGAGAAATGCGGTGAGAAAGAGCGAATCCATCTGCCATCCAAACAACAAGCCGCCAATGGCAGCCAAACTCAATACAACTAGTGCATCATGCGCCATGGCGATAATGGCACATATGCCATATCGGAAGGCGTGAGCGACACCACGAAATGCAAACGTGATGTAGATGATTACACCAAGGGCGGCAATTGCGATCGCCAAACCAGCCCTGCCGGTCACTTCGCGTCCAATCGTTGGTCCAACACTATCAGATCTAAGAATTGTGATCGAGGAATTAAATTCATCTTCCAAACTTGAAATTATTTCCCCACGTTTTGCTTCATCGATGAATTCTGATCTAATGATGTAGGTGTTGACGCCGGTTGTCTGAACGGTCATATCCGTGATGCCGAGATCATCGTATATCTTTATGATCTCAGCAGGCAAAGGTGCTACGCCGGAGTCAAAATTGATTTCCAACAGGCTACCACCTTTAAAATCGATCGAGAGTGGAGCACCGTTGATTGCCAGAATGAGTAATCCCGGGATGATAAATAAAAGTGAAAGGGCAAAGAAGTAGTATCGTTTTCCTAAAATGTTTAACATATTATCTTGCCTCACTAGATTCCAAACCAGAATTTATAGCGGCTATTTTTAACCAGTGGCGATGAGATGGAGAGGAAAGTGCGGGTCACAAAAACAGCATTCAACACACTGACAATGACACCAAGAGCCAGGGTCAAGGCGAAACCTTTGACGATGCTGGCGCCATACGTCGATCCAAACCAGAAAAGTATGCCGCTGGTGATCAATGTGGCGATATTCGAGTCACGGATGGATGACCAAGCTCGTTTCCAACCCAGATCCAGCGCTGTTTGCAAATTACGCCCCGCCCGCAATTCCTCTTTTAGACGCTCAAAGATGAGAATGTTCGCATCCAGCGCGCCTCCGGTGCTCAATAAGAAACCGGCGATGCCAGGCAGGGTCAACGTTACGGGGATTAATTTGAAAAGCGCCAATGTTATCAAGGCATAATTTATGATTGCCAGAACGGCAACAGCCCCCGGCAATCTGTAATAAATCAACATGAACAAAGCCACAATGGCGAAGCCAATCAGACCAGCTATATAACTACGTTCCAATGAATCCTGTCCCAGGGTTGGTCCGATCACCCGTGTTTCCACCACGCTCAATGGGACGGGGAGCGAGCCATACCTCAGTTGAATCGCTAGTGCATTGGCTGAATCATAATCAAAGTTCCCTTGAATAACGCCGGAGCCTTCGGTAATTGCATTACGGATGATGGGTGTCGAAATGATACGCTTATCGAGCACGATCGCAAGATATTTATTGATGTTATTACTTGTGAACTCAGCGAAGACATCCCGCCCTTCGGGTTTTAGCTCGAATGCCACTTCGTAATTCCCCAAGCTATCCGTGGTTACGTTGACCGCTTTCAGTTGATCGCCAGTCATGACGGTCTGCCAGATCACCGGTTCTTCGGTGGGGGTGGGTTGACCAACCTCACTTGTTGGCGAAGGCTCAACAGGCGTAACCGTTCCGCCGCCCTGGCTTGTTTGTATGACCGTACCTTCGGCAAGCGGCGTATCGCCCATATCAACAAATTCAAGCTGCCCGGTTTCCTTTAGTATCGAGATAACCTCTTCAGTATTTGTAAGCCCGGGAAATTCGCCTACAATACGACGGGTACCTGCCACCTGGAAAACTACTTCACTCACGCCCAATCCATTGGAACGATTTTCAAGGATGGTACGTGCGTCTTGAAGAGATTGGGGGTCAATGCTGACATCTTGAGGCACATCAGCTTCCAACAATACTTGCATACCGCCGCGTAAATCCAACCCCAGGATAATATCAAGGGTGCGACTAAAGTTTCCGATGGTGATACCGTTATTGGGCAAATCGATCCAAATCGCCGCGGCTAAAATCACCAAGATGATTGCTAAGTTCACATATCGATTTCTCATTCTTGCGGAACCTCCACACTCAAGCAAATGCCAGCCTAAGGCTGGCGGACGGGGTTGATTATACCCCTTTTTATATTGAGTATGAAATTTGGTGAGGGCGAAATATTTTGCTGAAAATCAATTAATTCATCGGCAGATCAATCTGAGTAATCAGATATTTCTACAGGTAAGCGGATGGTCATGCGACGGACGTGATCATTCATATGATGTGACAGGTGAAGCACCACAATGCTCATGTCATCCTGTGGCGTGCTATTTTCAAGCCGCAGGGCTTCCTGAAGCAGTGTATCTGCAATCTCCTGGGCAGTTGGTTCTTGTTCGTCCAGCAAAGCTTCCAAGAGTGTGCAAATGTCCAAACCAATGCCGATAGAGCGCCCTGCGTTCAGGACGCCATCGGTATACATAACTACCGTCGAACCCGGCAGGAGTGAAATTTCTGTGATGGATGGTTTAATATTCCGGCTGGTTCCGATGGAAGGGCTTTCATTGTCGATACATTCGATTCGATCACCTTGAGCGACGAAGATTGGTGTTGGGCTGTTGCGTGAGATGACTATGGTGCCGGTTTGCAGGTCGGGTGAGAGTATCGACAAATCGGCAGCAGCATTGCCATCGCGGTCGGTGAACAACTGATCGGACGCAGCTCTGGCAGCAGCGCCATCGCGAACTCCGTCAGCGATCAGTGAGATCACTTGCCGGGCGATCCTGCCGGCGATTTGTTTTGCTTCGTGGCTGGACGATCGCCCATCGACCATGACTATCGAAATACCACCGCTTGGTCGTTCAATTGTCTCAATAACATCGCCGCCTTGAGGTGATTGGAACTTATTGGTTTTTGAAACTGCGATCTGTATTTCGTAATCCATAATCTAATTTTACAATAGATTCTCATTCGTCAAGCGAACAGTTTCACCATTTCTTCAACTTAGTGAAAGAAAGTATAATGTGGCAGGCTGAGTGATATTGAGATCCAATATTTACAGAATCCCTTGTTAGCCAAAACTTGACGGATGGCTTACCTGACAGTATAATCATTACGCTCATTTAAAGTCGAGTCAATAAATTACAGGAGTTATCGATGGTTCCTTTACCAAAACGGAAGATATCAAAGGGGCGACGGGATCGCCGCCGAGCACACGACGCAATTGGAAGCGTGAATCTCGTTCAATGCAGTAATTGTGGCGAAATGCGGCTGGCGCATCGGGTTTGCCCGAATTGCGGCTATTATCAGGGTCGTGAGATTATTGAACACGAAAAAGAAGCTAAAAAATAGCCAAACAAAACTATCGTGGCGCTCTTGTAAACCGGCAATCTTATGCCGGTTTTTTTATAATGCCCAGGAGAAAAGAACCCCGAGTAATGCGATAATTATCCCCAAGTGGAGAAAAAGATTCGTGGAGGATATCCAACCTCCAGACGTGAGTTGGATAATATAGTTCATAATCACAAGTGCGATTCCGATCAGGATCAGCAGTCCTTTTCGATGGGCAAAAAAGCCTGATAGCGCATCAAGAAGTTTGGAAAGAAAATCAATCATAATCTACCACTTTTGTGTTTCTTGTCCTGTGCACGTATATATGGTTTGAATTGAGGAAGCAGCCCGACAGGGATTATGCCTTCTATGGTCACACCCTCTGCGCCATTTATGATCGTTTTAATATCACCCTCATCGTGGAATAGCGATATGAGATGACCCATTTCATACGGCAGATATACTTTGATCTGACTGGATGCCCCCGCGAGTTTGGATTGAACCAGAGCCTCTAGATGTGAAAGACCAGTGCCATTCAATGCAGAAATTAGAACAACATCCGTGAGGTTCGGAAAGATATGTTCTGCAATTTCAGTTGATGGCAAACCGTCAATTTTGTTCAACGCAGTGATAACCGGCAAGTTGCCGGCGCCAATCTGTTGGAGTGTGTCATTTACCGAGCGCCATTGCTCGAGCGAGTTCACATGGGTGATATCTACGACATGGATCAGCAGATCGGCTTCAGAAATCTCCTCCAGGGTGGCGCGAAAGGCTGCTACTAGCTGGGTGGGGAGGTTCTGGATAAAACCTACTGTATCGCTGAATAGCACCGTCTGCCCATTGGGCAATTTTACCTTCCGGGTGGTCGGATCCAGTGTGGCAAATAACTGGTCGGCTACAAAAACCTGGGAGCCTGCCAAACGATTGAGCAATGTAGATTTGCCGACATTCGTATAGCCTACCAATGTGACCACGGGAATTCTTGAGCGCTTACGATTGACACGATATTGTTTGCGGTGCATGCGAACTTTTTCAAGTTCGGATTTAAGAGCACTAATACGCCGGCGTATCTCTCGACGGTCGACCTCTAGTTGGGTTTCACCTGGACCGCGTAATCCAACGCCACCCATGCTTCCTGTGCGCCCACCCCCACCACCAGTCTGGCGAGCCAGATGGGTCCAGGCACGCGTTAAACGGGGTAATCGATATTCGTATTGAGCCAGTTCAACCTGCAGGATTCCTTCGCGTGTGTTGGCATGTTGAGCAAAGATATGGAGGATAAGCGCAGTTCGGTCAACGACCTGAACTGCATCACTAAATTTCTCTTCAAGCCCGCGGAGATGGCGGGGCGATAGTTCCTCATCGAAAAGGACGATATCTGCTTGATATTCTTCGATCAAAGCGGATATTTCTTCAACTTTTCCGGAACCAATGAGGGTATCTGGATTAGGGTGATTGAGGCTTTGTGTAATACTACCGATAACATCCAAACCCGCAGTGTGAGCTAATTGCTCCAATTCGTTCAGGGAGTCTTCTAAGTTAAGCAAACGGGAGGAATTTCGAAATTCAATCCCGACCATCAACGCGCGTTCTTTGGGCGGCGCGGTCGGTTCTGTCATTTTTGGAGGCATTATGAATTGCCTCGCTCAGACATCCATTTCTGAATGCGAGAGACAGCCTCTCTGATACGAGGTGTATCAGTGCCTAACGATATCCGCAGATAGCCTTCGCCATGACTGCCATATACGCTACCGGGCGTCGTACTTACACCAGTTTCAAGCAACAATTGTTCGCAAAATTGAACGCTGTTCATAAGCCCCCCTGGCAGGCGCGCCCAGATATAGATGGATGCTGATGGCGGTGTGATTTCAAAACCGACAGCGCGCAAGCCGTCCAAAACGATCTGCATGCGCTCGGCGTAGATCTGGTTGCGCTCAACTAACCATGACTGGTCACCAACCAATGCGGTAATACCGGCTTCGAAGATAGCGAGGAAGTGTGAAGTATCCAATTGACTTTTATAGGTGTTGAGATATTCGATCACCTGGGGGTTGCCGATAGCCATCCCTAAGCGCCAGCCAGCCATGTTATAGGTTTTCGAAAGTGAATTAAACTCGATAGCCACTTCCCTGGCGCCTGGGATTTGAAGGATACTTGGCGCCCGGTAATCTCCATAGCAGACGTCACAGTATGGTGCGTCATGGGCGATGATGATGTTATATTGCCTGCCGAAATCAATGGCATCCTGGAAGAAACGCAGCGGAGCGGTGGCACCAGTTGGATTGTTGGGGTAATTAAGCCATAGGATTTTTGCCCGTCTGGCGATATCGGCTGGAATACTGGAAAAATCCGGTAAAAAGCCATTTTCTTTCATCAACGGGATATCGTAGACATTGGCGCCGGCGATTATGCCACTGGCGCGATATACGGGGTAACCGGGATTGGGCACCAGGACAGTGTCCCCCTGGTCAATGAGGACCTGGCTAAGATGGAACAAGCCCTCTTTTGAGCCAATGAGCCCCAATATCTCATGCGCCGGGTCGAGGTCGACATCGAAACGGGATTTGTAGTATTGCGCGACTGCTTGTTTAAATGCCAACGTTCCGCCCATGGGAGCATAACCATGCACATCCGGTCGTTTAGCATTCTCGATGAGGGAGTCAATAATAAAATCAGGCGGGGGCAGGTCTGGCGAGCCCATATCGATGCGGATGACTTCCATGCCCTGGGCTCGCAATTTGGCAATCTGCTGGGTCAATGTGGCAAAGAAATACGGTTTGAAAGATGCGATTCTAGCTGCCGGGGTAATTTTAGTCATTATATGCGGGGTCCATTTATCAGCTCTCTTGAGATATTGTTTTAAACCATGCAGCCATATTTTTATCCGGCGGCACATCCCGTTTAGGTAAAACAACGTGAAAGGTCGAACCTGGTAATTTTATCTCATCTCTGCCGGGCGATTCAACCCATATCGCCCCACCATGCGCTTCGGCGATGCCCCTGGCAATGTATAGTCCCAAACCTGCACCGCCGCCTTTGAATTTGGTCCTGCCACTTGAATGGAGGGAGGGATTACCTACCTGACCGAATTTTTCAAATATAGCCGCTTGATCTCCGGCGTCGATGCCAATACCAGTGTCTTGTATCATAATCTCGATGGCTTGCTCACTTGCTTTGCCGCAGGCATGCACTTTTCCACCGTCGGGCGTATATTTGATCGCGTTGGTTAGGAGGTTGCGAAATAATTGCAGCAATCGGTCAGGATCACCATAATTAATCACCCCAATTCCAGTCATGTCGCCCACCGTAAGAGTGATCTGCCGTTCAACAATGGTGGATTGTAGATCTGAAACAAGCGAATTGATGAGCCTGTCAATCCAGATAGGTTGGAAATTCAACTGCAACAGGTTGTTGTCGATGATCTACACATCGATCATGTCATCGATGGTCGCCCGCATTCTATGCGCGCCATTCCGGATTCCTGAAATGTAATCATGGTTAGTGAAGTTCGGATACATATTGTGTATCTTCTCATCAAGCATAACGATGTAGCCTTCTATCAGGGTCAGGGGCGTTCGTAATTCGTGGGCAGCGACAGCAATGAAATCCGATTTTGATCGTTCCATACGATCCATTGATTGCGTCATGACTTTCAGTTGATTCGTGACGAAGTTCAGGTGCGTTTTAATCTCAAGGTCACAGGAATGAACAAATGCGTAATTGAAGGCTGGTTGTAGAGCAACGATCAGGTCTGTGGCAGCCTGAGGAGGCAACTTTATTTTTATGGTATCAACAATCGCTAAAACCATTTGGTCAATGAGACGTGGTATCACCGCTGTTTGGGTGGCAATATTGGAGGTCGTTTGAGATTGTGACCAATCTTCCAATAGGGGGGTCAGAACGAATTGGTCGTCATACTCGAGGCTTTTTTCAAGCAGGTCTAAAAATCGATTGACTTGATCGTCGGTTGCTAAATCAGACGATTCGCCCTGGGTCGCCTGCATGATGGCGCTAAACAAATCTGAACGGAGCTGCTTAATGGTCGAGATCACACTCATCCAGGTTAGTGTACGCTAGAATAATAGATTTTTCAATTCGCATTGATCAATTATCAAGGAGTTGTAAGCCATGCGATCAGTGTATCTCCAACGGCTTTCAGGCTGATTGGAGATACTTTATCCTCGGTATCTTGAACAGTATGCCAATATGGGTAATCAAAATCGATGATATCGATTGCAGGTATGCCCTTATCTAGAAATGGTGTGTGATCATCCAACATGCTATATTTTTCTTCAGGAATGAAGTAAGCACCATAACCGAGGGATTCCGCCGTTGCCCATATGTGAGACCGGATGGTGGGATCAGAATTGATTTCATAATAAATATTCAAATCGGAATCGCCGATCATATCGATAACGACGACCGCATCCGGGAATGTTGTGAGACTGTCTGTGAACAAACTCGATCCGAGAATCCAATCCCATCCTGGTATGCGTCCCTGGTCTTCGGCATCGAAGAACACCAACCAGATAGTTTTTCCGGAGGTTTCCGGCAGGGCTCGTCCTAGTTCAAGCAAAACAGCCACGCCGGAGGCGCCATCGTTTGCGCCGGGCACCGGCAGACTGCGATTATTTTCGTCAGGGTCATGATCGGCAATCAACCTAGAATCATAATGTGCACCTAAAATGATCCATGGGAATCCTGAGCCACGTTTGGCGATGATATTAGAGATTGCATGATCGTTGCTGATGCCTTTTTGGGTCTCGATCTGCCATCCATAAGGCACCAATTGATCCCGGATGTAATGCTGTACTTGATTGTGGGCATTACTACCGGGATAGCGTGGTCCAAGCTCAACCTGATTTATCACATGTGCATATGCTCTGTCTGCGTCAAATTCATCTGCACGGGTCATCGTTCCAGTTATCCGGGCGCTTCTTTCAGCATACAGGATGCCTACAAACACCAAGATGCCGACAATTACAAAAATCAGCCAAGGTAGACGACTGCAAAATGGTCTTTGCTTAACCATATAAGAGCTCATTTGCTTCAATAAATGTTTCAAGATGGTTAGAGGAAATTTGCGCTATCAGCCCGCTGCGTTGGCGTTTATTGGCGCGTGGATCCAGGTCTAATGGCTGTTGAATGATGCCAAGATTAGCCTTAATAGGTTGGAAATGCTCTAGAGCTGTATTACAAATCGCATGGCACAGTGCACCGAGCATCGTGGTTTGCGGTAATTCAATCAGCGGGTCGGAGTGAATTAAACGCGCAGCGTTGATGCCGGCGAGCAGACCAGACGCTACGTTTCCCAAGTAACCTTCTATGCCTATAATTTGACCGGCGAAGCAGATTCCAGGGCGGTCTTTGAGCATCAAGGATGGATTTAACAGCACTGGAGAAGCGATATATGTATTACGGTGCATTTGTCCGTAGCGAGTAAACTCGGCTTTTTGAAGACCTGGGATGGTTTGAAACACCCGCTTTTGTTCAGATATCAACAGGTTAGTTTGGAATCCGACCATGTTGAATGTTGTGGCTTCCTGATCTTCTTGCCGCAATTGGACGACTGCATGAGGGCGTTTATTCGTGCGCGGGTCTCGTAGTCCGACAGGGCGCAGTGGACCGAATGCCAATGATTTTGGATTCCTCGCTGCCAGCACTTCTATGGGAAGGCACCCCTCAAAAAATGACCCATGACCAGCTTTGACGCCAATATCTATATCAACTTCAAACTTCCTTAATTGATGCCTTTTGGCATTCACCAGATCGAAGACTAAATGATCGTACTCAGTTTGGTTGAGCGGACAATTAATATAATCACCTTCGGGGGTTGTCCCTTTGCCATATCGTGATCCACGATAGACGATTGAATGATCAATGGAATCCGCCAGTATACTGGGGGAAATGGCATCGTAAAAAAACAAATGGTCAGAACCGGTCTCATTTTTTATGCTGTTGGTCAGGCTTGGTGATGTGAGGGGACCACTGGCTATGATGGCTGGTGATCGGGGGAATTCATGCTTTTCTTCCCTGATGACGTTGATGCGTGGATGGGATTCAATTTTCTGAGTTACTATCCTCGAAAATTGTTGACGATCCACTGCAAGTGAATGTCCGGCTGGCAAAACTGTTTCTTGTGCACATTGAATCAACATGGAGTGCAATGATTGAAGTTCAGTGAGCAAGATGCCTGATGCACGATCTGGCAGCGTGGAACCCAATGAGTTAGAGCATACCAATTCAGCCAGGTCGTTCGTGCGGTGAGCGCCGGTCGTATTTGTTGGACGCATTTCAAATAGATCTACTTTGATACCCCGCTCGGCGGCTTGCCAGGCGGCTTCAGACCCAGCCAGACCACCGCCAATGACAGTCAATTTTTCCATGTGAGGATTTTACCATCCGATAAATTTGATTGGTACAGAACTTGCAACATTCAATACAATTCACTATACTCAAGATATTCTTGGCGGTGCATTATGTTGCAATCTCATCAACAAATCCTTAAACCCCTGACCACGGCGCACCTGGCGCGAACAATGACGCTGCTTAGTTTGTCTGTTGAGGAATTATCTCAAGAGATCGACAATGAATTGGCGAATAATCCAGCTCTGGAACTATTGGAGCAACGGACTTGCCCACATTGTCGTCGCGTCCTCTTGGGCAGTGCGCCTTGTCCTGTTTGCAGCGCGCCTAAAACTCTCGATTATGATGAGCCAATCATCTTCGTATCACCACGGGACGATTTTGTTCCCCATGACATGTGGCGCGAAAACCAGGATTACGCGGAAGATGACATATCGCCAGCGGAAGAAGATCTACCCACTTATGTATTTCGGCAAATCGCCACTGAGCTTACACCAGAAGAACAAAAAGTAGCGGCTTACTTGTTGACTCACCTAAATGACGATGGCTTACTGATGATCGATCCAATCGAAGTCGCGCAGTATTACCACATGCCCATTTCCCATGTTCTCCAAATTCAAAGCACGATACAAAGAGCGGAGCCTGTTGGGGTTGGATCGAGATCGCCAGAGGAAGCGATGCTGATCCAACTGGACAGCTTAAGTGAAGGGTATGAAATACCGCCGTATACCCGAGAGATCGTCAAGGAAAATATTGGTCTTGTCAGCCGGAAGCAATATCCGATGCTGGCAAAGGTATTGAATACCACTTCAAAGAACGTTCAAATCGCTATACGATTCATCAGTGAAAACCTCAACCCATACCCAGCTCGAGCTCATTGGGGCGATGTGCGTTCTCCAACCCAATCCAAGTCATTTGTATATCACCAACCGGATGTATTGATTTACCCCTATAACAACGATATCAATAATCCATTAGTAATTGAAGTGATTCTCCCGCTCTCGGGCACCTTGCGGATCAACCCGATGTTCAAGAGTGCAATCCGCAATGCCGAGAGCGATAAACGCGATGAATGGCGAAGCGACCTGGAGAAGGCTAATTTATTCATCAAGTGTATTCAACAAAGGAACTATACAATTGTGCGGCTAATGGAGAAGGTCGCCACCTTGCAGAGGGATTTCATCGTCAATGGAGAGAAATACCTCATACCGGTCACCCGAGCAAAGATTGCCAAGGAGCTGAACGTGCATGAGTCAACGATATCTCGCGCTGTGGGCAACAAGACCGTGCAGTTACCAAACCGCAGGATCATACCATTATCCTCATTCTTCGACCGAAGCTTGAATATCCGCACCATTGTGAAGGAAATCATCTCAAATGAGTCTGAGCCACTTAGTGATGCGGAGATCGTGGATTTGTTAGGGGAGAAGGGCGTGAATGTTGCCAGGCGCACTGTGGCAAAATATCGGGCAATGGAGGGCATCTTGCCGGCGTATATGAGGAGCACGGTCGCTTAATATGGACCATGTCGTGAGCAAATCCACGGTTATGGCACTGAAACAGTATGATCATCAAAAAATGAATGATATTTTTTCGTTGATCAATCTATTTCCATTGCCCATGCTGTGCATTGATAAGGCGAGCGGGACCATCCTGCATATCAACTCAGAGCTATGTACACTTACCGGTTATCAGAACGAGGAGTTACGAGATAATAAGATCGACAAGTTATTCAATGGTGTCAACGCAGACTATTTGGTCAACCGGGGGACGGTTTATTTCTTAAGCCGTTCTCACCAACCACCCTTGCCTGTTCGTGTAAATGTTCACTATATCGACAAAAATGAAGAATATGTTGCATTGATCATATTCCCATCACAGCCAACGCAACAAGAGGAATCCCTTAACTATCACGACCTGATCACCCAATTATTGGACCTTGATGAATGCCGTGATGAGATACAGACGTGTGGTGAATTGGCATCTATCATAGCAAAAGCGCTTGATGTTGATGATGTCCTTGTTTACATGGCGAATTCAAACACACCCAATTTGAATCTCGTTGGCACGACCATCGATAGCACACAATTTCCTAGTACCGTGCCAGCGGGTGATTTAATCAAGCTTAAACACACGCAATTATGGCGTCCCAATATGCCGGTGAACAATGATATTCACAGGACTGGCAGAATCGAACACTACAATTTCCTTGCTTC
>JABLXM010000145.1 GCA_013177815.1 Anaerolineae bacterium
CAGTTCCGCTTCCCTGTTCGATGATTGCGCCTGCATGCCCCATCCGTTTCCCGGGTGGGGCGCTTTGACCGGCGATAAAAGCCACCACCGGTTTTGTCATTTTCTGTGAAATATATTCTGCTGCCTTCTCCTCGTCATTTCCACCAATTTCACCAATTAACACAACCTGTTCGGTTCGCGGATCATCCTCGAACATTTCCAGAATATCCCTGAAACTCGCACCTATGATCGGATCCCCCCCTATGCCAACACAGGTCGTCACCCCTTTATTTGCCTGTTTCAAGGTGTAAACAACCTCATATGTTAGTGTGCCTGATCTTGAGACGATACCGATACTCCCACTGTTGGCGATATCACCGGGAATGATCCCCACTTTCGCTTCACCTGGTGTGAGCAAACCCGGGCAATTGGGACCGATCAACCGGGTAGGCATACCTTTCAATAATTCGGTTGCGTTAATGATATCCTTGATCGGAATACCTTCAGTGATGCACACGATCAATTCGATGCCGGAATCAGCAGCTTCGATGATTGCATCAGCAGCGTGCTTGGCAGGGACGAAGATTACACTCGTGTTGACCTTTACAACATCCACAGCATTTCTGACCGTATCGAATACAGGCACTTTGCCATCCAGAACCCAATCTCCCCCGTGCCCCGGGGTTACCCCTGCAACGACTTCGGTCCCATACGCCATCATCAATCGCGTATGGAATAAGCCTTCGTTCCCGGTTATCCCCTGAACCAGCACCCGAGTATCTTTATCGATCAATATGCTCATACAATGGCTCCCTTTGCAATCCCAACCGCTTTTTTGGCAGCATCCAATAACGTCGGCGCAGTTATGATGTCCTGTTTCTTAAGTAAGTCCAGACCTTCATTGGCATTGGTGCCCACAAGTCTGACCACTAATTTCACTGTGGGCTTGATCTCTCCCATCGCTGCCAGGATGCCCCGAGCAACTTCATCACAGCGAGTGATCCCACCAAAAATATTGATCAATATCACTTTTACATTCGGGTCGGATAAGATGATGCGGAAAGCAATGGCGACCTTCTCCGCGCTTGCACCACCACCAACATCCAGAAAATTCGCCGGCTTCCCTTCCACGAACTGAATTACATCCATGGTCGTCATCGCAAGACCGGCGCCATTGACCATACATCCAATATCGCCGTCAAGATGAACATATGAAAGTCCATATTTTCGCGCTTCGATTTCCGACGCATCCTCCATGTCCACATCCCGGTACTCAAGGAAATCTGGTTGCCTAAAAAGGGCATTGTCATCGATCACCATCTTGCCATCCAGCGCCATCAACTTTTGCTTGGTTGTAATGACCAGTGGGTTGATTTCTGCCATTATCGCATCCGTCTCACTAAATACCATCCAGAGTGAGCGGCAAATTTCGATGAATTCCTTCCATAGATCGCGCGGCAGGTCAATGCAAACTGCCAGGTTCCTGGCTTGGAAATCCCTGATGCCATATAAAGGATTAATTGGAACCTTGAAGATTTTTTCTGGAGTTGCCAAAGCGATCTCTTCGATATCCACGCCGCCCGCAGATGAGGCGATCATAATGGGGCATCGCATCTGTCGGTCGTGAGTGATCCCCAAGTAGATCTCTTTTACGAAATTCACCGCCTCATCAACAAGGACCTTTCTGACCGGCAACCCCTTGATTTCCATGGCTAAAATTTCCGCAGCAAATTCTTCTGTCTCTTTAGGATTCTTCGCCAGTCGAATTCCGCCAGCCTTACCCCTCCCACCCACCAACACTTGGGACTTTATGACGACCATGTCCCCCAACTCCTCCGCTATTCGTTTAGCTTCATTGGCAGTCATCGCAAGATATCCCTGCGGAATAGGGACACCGTACTTGCGGAATATGATCTTGGATTGATACTCATGCAATTTCATTTTTTCCCAATCCCATCATCGATATTTTATTCGCTATATTTTTGATCTGCGATAATCATAGTATATATCAACGCAGCCCAATGATGAACATTGGACTGCGTGCAATTAGTAAAACCGATGATGCAATGCTGTTACGAACCTTTTAGGTAATCCTCCAATGCCTGGCGGCTGACACGGAAAGCATTGCCAATCTTTCGAGCTTTTAAATCCCCTGCCTGTATGGCTGCCAAGACATCCTCTTCAGAAACCTTCAATGCGCCAGCCACATCGGCAGGCGTCATAACATCTGGCAGATTTTGCGTGCTGCCAGTGGCTGCACCACCGGCAGCTCCGGCACCAGCCCCTTGCAAAGATTGTCCCAAGAAATTCCCCAAACCAACACCCGCACCAATCCCGGCGGTCAAACCGGCGCCGCCACTCGGGTTCTGTGCAGCATCGCGCAACGCGTCTGCGGCTTGCAGTTGGGTATAGGTTTGCATATCCAGCATCCCCATCGCCCGCAGTTCCTCGGCGCTCTTATCCGAGGGTTTGAGATTGCCAATATAGAATGACTTGAGCGTTAACCCGACTGCCGCAAAGTCATCCTGTCCCTTGGCGCGAACCGAAGCGCCGAGCTCTTCGGTCAAACCGATCAATTCCACAACAGAATACTTGGCTGCTGTCTCGCCCAAAACATCCTGCAACTTTGAAAGCAGCATGGTACGAAGTCGGTTCTCGATCTCAGCGGTTCGGAAGACCCCGTTGGCACCCACGATCTGGGTGACAAACTGCTGCGGGTCCTTTACCTGGAATGAATACGTGCCAAACCCTTGCAATAAAGCAACACCCAAGCCCATGCCTGGATTCCTGACAATGATCGGTTGTGGCGTACCCCACTTTCGATCGACGAATTCACGCATCGAAACGTAGTAAACTTCCGCGGTGAATGGGGTGCGATCGTTGAATGCCTTGCCGATAAGATCGATCAATTTGGGTATATTGGCAGTAACGATCGTGTGCCTTCCGGGACCAAAAGTATCCAGGGCTCGACCATCGCGGAAGAATACCACCCGTTGGGCTTCGCGAACGATCACCTGGGAACCGATGCGTAAATCTGCCACGCCTTGTTCTGGAAATCGATGAACGATCTCATCGGTCATCTCACTTGGATATTCAACAACATCGAATATTCTTGCCATTTTTTACTCCGTGATTATCAATATAACTATTGCTTATTGGGAATCTGTCGCGCTACCCATGATAACTTGGGAACGACGATTGAAGGCATTTATCGCAGCCTGCGCCTGTGAAACCAGATTGCGAACCGCTGCTTTGAGCCCATCGCTGCCAATCGATGCCTCAACATTCTCCGCCGCCGAACGCACTTCATCGACCATGTTCAGCAGGTCAAGGTCATATTGGTAGAGTTGTGCCAATTCCGCTTCATTGATCTTGACTGCCTCGAAGAGACTGGAATATCCATAGGTGGCTGTCCGAACGCGATCGATGAATTGTCGCAATTTAATCGCGGCAGATTCCAGATCATCGACGAATTCAATCGCACCCTGATTAACCAGATCACTCTGTATGCGGGAGATGTAGTTCCATACCTCTTCATAGCGATCGGCAATCACACCCCGAAGTAATTTATCGGCTGCCCTGCGGTTCGATCTCTCGATGTAGCCGCTAAACCCAGGCACTTTGCTTAGTATCTTCTTGAAAATATCTTGTGCTCCGGTAACGCGGTCAAATAAATCGCTCATTTTGCCTCCTATCATGTCTCCTAATTATTGACGATTGATTTATTATAGCATCATACGACTATATTAAATTCGTTGCCCCATAAAATCTGGATAGCCTGCGGGTCAATATGTCGCCTTCATGTTTCCATTTTGGTTATAATTAGCTTATCCTACTGTAAGGTGTTTGTAATGGTATGCTATCTTGAAATATACCGCCATTTTTGTATAATACAATCAGCTTACTGAGAGCAATCCGCAAAGGAAAGGAGGTGAATGAAATGTTATTTGCTCCGAAAGAAAAAGGTCAGGGTCTTGTTGAGTACGCTTTAATTCTTGTTTTGGTTGCTGTCGTCGTTATTGTCATTCTTGCTCTGCTCGGCCCGGCAGTCGGCAAGATCTTCAGTAACGTCATCAACGCAGTCTAACCCAATTCACCATCATTGATGCGAAAGGCCCGATTCCATCGGGCCTTTCATTTTCTTTAACCCTTCAAAATCATTAAGCCGTCATCATTTGATAAGGGCGATATCGCCGTATAATACAAAATATGATTCGGTTAGATTTTTCAAACAATGGAGGCAAACATGGCTTCTGGCGGACGTAAACGCGGGCGAATCTTGATTATCCTCGCGCTCATTCTGATCGTGATTTTGGCAGGCGTGGTCGTTGTAATGCGAAATCAGCTATTTACGACGTCCACTGCGCTCCCCTTGTCAACCCCACTGCCTGCCGTTGATACAGTCCAGATCATTGTTCTTTTCCAACCGGTCGCAAGAGGCACCATCTTGAACTCGGATATGCTTTCGACTATTGATTATCCCAGGGCATCGATGATCGAAGGCTTGTTCTTTTCTGCCGACCGGATGAATGAAGTCGTAGGAAAACGAACCCGCTATGATCTTGGTCAGGGCACACCACTCACACCTTCATTGTTGACCGACGCGCCTGCCGGCTCATATGCCGCAGTGCTGATCCCCAAAGGGATGGTGGCACTACCCATACCCATCTCTAGATTAACGTCAGTCGCTTACGCTTTACAACCGGGCGATCATGTAAATGTCCTTGGATCTATTCTTTTGATCGATCTCGATTCGGAATTCCAGACCGCATTGCCAAACTTCACGGGGCAGTTCACTGTACCTGGACCAAAGTCAGAAGGTTTAATCACCGCGGCTGATCTTCTCATTTCCGGCGGTGCGGGTTCCACTTACGGACGAACCATCTTAGATACAACGCTGAATCTGCCTCTCTATCTGGTGCCTTCAGAGACTCAGCGACCCCGGTTGGTCTCACAAACGTTGATTCAGGATGCAGTCGTACTTTGGGTTGGGGATTTTCCCACCGGTCCAATAACCACCGGTCCACAACCGACACCAACGCCGGCGCCCGAAGGGGAGCAGGTTGCAACAGTCTCTGAGAAACCCCAGGTGCTAACATTGATCGTCACGCCCCAAGACGCGGTAACGCTGAATTACTTGATGCTGGCTGGCGCCTCCTTCAACTTAGCGCTTCGCGGGAGCGGGGATGTAGACCGCTACCCGATCGAGGCTGTTACCTTGCAGTTTATTCTCGATCAATATGGTATTCCCAGCCCAGCTAAACTTCCGTATGGCATTCAGCCCAGAATCGATCAATTGGTCTACCCAACAGTGATGCCGGAAGTGCAAGAAGTCACGCCCTAAGTCTATCTATACACGATCGTTGGAGTACGCATGCCATCGCAAGAAAAGATTCGGGTACTTATCGTTGATGATAATGCAGATACCCGCGAAAACATTCGGCGCATCCTTCAATTTGACCTGTCGATTGAAGTCGTTGGTGAAGCATCGTCTGGGACGGAGGCGCTCGAGCAGGCATATCACACCAAAGCAGATGTGATCATCATCGATATCAACATGCCGGGTATGGATGGCATTACGGCGACGGAAATTATCCGTAAGAAGGTCCCACATTCCCAGGTCATCTTCCTTTCTGTTCAAAATGATCCGATGTACATGCGCAGGGCAATGCGTGCCGGCGCAAGCGATTACCTGATCAAGCCACCGTCCATCGATGACCTGACTGCAGCCATCCACCGCGCGGGTGAAACCGCGGCTTTGGAGAAAAATCGGTCTACCGCGCCATACGTGATGACCGGAGGGCTTGGTGGAGCAGCCGGCATCATGTCGATGCAAACACCAGGGAAAATTGTCCTGGTCTACAGTCCCAAAGGCGGGACAGGTTGTACGACCATTGCAACGAATTTATCTGTTGCGCTAAAAGAAATAAGCGACACGAAGAAAGTCATCCTGATTGATGCCGATCTTCAATATGGTGATGTCCCAGTGTTTTTCAATGAACAGGTGCGAAAAACGATATTGGACCTATCAAGCCGGGTGGATGATCTCGATGCAGAAGTGGTCGAAGAGGTTGTGAAGACCCATACAGCCACTGGTATTGGCATCCTGCCGTCACCGCCGAAAATTGAGATAGCTGAGAAAATCGATCCTGAGCAATTCGGAAAATTGCTCAAATACCTCACCAATCTATACGCCTACGTCGTAGTTGACACCTCATCATATTTAAGTGACGTGGTATCGGCAGCTATCGACAATGCCAGCATCATCCTGCTGGTGACAACACAAGAAATCCCATCGATCAAGAATTTGAACGTCTTTCTGACACTCGCTGATGCTTCTTCCATAGCAAAAGATCGTATTGTCTTGGTGGTTAATAAATATGATCGCCGTTTGGCTATTACCGCCGAGCGCATCGCAGAAAGCTTGCGTCAACCGGTCATCGGAATGATCCCATATGAAGAAAAAGCCATCAACAGTTCGATCAATCGTGGTGTTCCCCTCATCGTGGAAAATAAAAACCACCCAATCAGTAAGAGTATCCAATCCCTGGCTGATAATGTAAAGAATCAATTGATCAAATTGGACAGCACCGAGATACCGGTACGTTCGTAGATTGCGGAGAATTGAATGTCCATACTCAAGCGACTGCAAACATCTGGAAACGAAGGCGTCGACAATGCCGGACGAACAGAAATCCCTGGTGGGAACTCATTGCAAACTCGCCGCATATCTGCCCCTGCGCCAGCCGCCGGACAAGACCAGTATCTGGATATCAAGAACCGCGTCCAGAATAAATTGGTTGCGGGGCTCGATGCAAATGTAGATATATCAAAGACAACAGAGATTCGGAAACAGATACAGGATCTGTTCGAGCAAATTCTTGCGGAAGAGAACATCATCCTGTCGCGTCCCGAACGCGTCCGGATGTTCGATCAGATCGTTGCCGAAATCCTCGGCATGGGACCCATCCAGCCATTACTAGAAGATGACAGCATTACCGAAATCATGGTCAACGGAGCCAAAAATATTTATGTGGAACGGAAAGGTAAGATCTTTCGCGTGCCTTTGGCTTTCGAATCCAATGACCATGTCATGCGCATCATCGACCGTATCGTCGCACCATTAGGTCGGCGTATCGATGAATCCAGTCCTTATGTTGATGCGCGTTTGGCGGATGGTTCTCGTGTCAATGCGGTTATCCCCCCCATCTCATTGATCGGTCCCACTCTGACGATTCGTAAATTCTCGAAAAATCCGATCACGGTGGAACAATTGATTCAATTCGGAAGCCTAACAGCCGAAGCTGTCCAATTCTTACAGGCATGTGTCGAGGCAAGGATCAACATCATTATTTCTGGTGGTACTGGCTCTGGTAAAACCACCTTGCTCAACATACTTTCCAGTTTCATTCCAGGCGATGAACGTATCATCACCATCGAAAACGCAGCCGAGTTACAGCTCAGACAGGAACATGTGGTCACACTCGAATCACGACCACCCAACATCGAAAATCGTGGCGAAATCACAATTCGCCAGTTGGTCATCAATGCCCTGCGAATGCGACCAGACCGTATCATTGTCGGTGAGATTCGCGATGAAGCCGCCCTGGATATGCTACAAGCAATGAATACCGGTCACGAAGGATCGATGACCACCGCTCACTCGAACAGCCCCAGAGACACACTTTCCCGTTTGGAAACGATGGTGCTCATGGCTGGGATGGAACTGCCCGTAAGAGCCATCCGCGAACAGATCAGCTCAGCCATAGATTTGGTGGTGCACCAATCCCGATTGCGGGATGGTTCCCGGAAAGTCGTTAATATCACTGAAGTCACAGGAATGGAAGGTGACGTCATCACAACCACCGATATCTTTGCTTTTGAGCAGATCGGCTACGAAAGTGACAAAGTGTTGGGGGAGATACGACCAACAGGTCTTCGTCCACGCTTTATGGAAAAGATCGAATCATCCGGTATCAACTTGCCCGCGTCGATCTTTGGGATCGGTGAACGTCGAAGGCAATGAGCTTTATGTGAGAGATAAGGTATGGAAATAAATCCTTTACTGGTCGTCGGAATAGGTGGCGTGCTGGCATTAGCGCTGCTGATCATTGGTATTGCCACATCTATAAGCAGTGACCGCGCTCTGGTTGAGGAACGGATTGGCAAGTACATCAACCGTGAAGAACAAGAAAAATTAAGGCAACAAGCCGCAACCCCCCTCACCGACTGGATTGATCGAAGGGTTGTTGGATCATCGACGGGGGATAAGATAAGTAAAAATCTTGCCAGGGCAGATCTAAAAATGCGCCCTGGCGAATATATCGCGTTGATGGTCATCTCTGCTTTCCTGACGGGTCTCATCCTCTGGTTCATTGA
>JABLXM010000146.1 GCA_013177815.1 Anaerolineae bacterium
GATAGAAAACCCCTCTGGAATAATATTGGCTTTACTTCATACCACCAGTCAGATCATCACCGCGGGTGTTGCGATCATCGCGTTCTCCCTGCTGCTTTACGCATTAACATTCAATTTACGAGAGCGAGTGGTTCGTCTGTTCGCGCTAATTTTAGTGTGCGTGGTCATCGTCTTCACAGCAGAGGCGATAGGGGGGACGCTTTCACAAGCGTGGGAAATCGAATTCTGGCTGAGATTCCAATGGGTCGGTATTGTGGGTTTACCGCCAGCCTATATTCACTTTTCGGATTCGATCTTGGCAACAACCGGACGCCCCAGCAGGGGTAGACGGACAATCCTGGTCGTCGCTTCTTATGTTATTTCCGCTTTTTTTCTTGTGATGATACCGAGCGATATAATGTTTGGCGACCTGGTAATGAACCGACCACCGGCAGCTCATCTACAACGAACATTCTTCACTGACCTTTTCACGTTCTATTACCTGTTGATCATCGGCATTGCCTGGATAAATTTTGTGCGGGCATACCAACGAACGATCATGTCTGCCAGCCGCCGGCGCATGATATATCTTATTGTGGGTAGCATTGCACCTGCCATTGGCTGTTTTCCATTCTTGTTGTTCGGATCAGGCATAGCCAGCAATTATCCTATCGCTTTTTGGGCAGTTGTCGCCATAAGTAATTTCTTTGTGGGTGCTTTGATCATAATTATGGCGTATTCAGTTTCATTCTTTGGCGTGACCTGGCCAGATCGCGTGATCCGCTCGCGGCTTTTCAAATGGATCATGAGGGGACCAGTAACCGCTATTTTCACATTAGGCGTCGTGACTGTCACGCGGCGGTTCGGATTATTAACCGGTAATGGTTACATTGCGTTGGTGCCAATATTGATGGTGGTATCCATCTTACTGAGCGAGTTTGTCATCACATTATTCAATTCTTATTGGGAGCGGTCCTTATTCTTCGGTAAAGATGGCGTAGAATTGACCCGGATAAAGAATCTTGCTAACCGTTTCTTGACGGAAAACGACCTCAGGCAGTTCCTTGAGTTGATTCTAGCGGCGGCATGTGACCTGCTGCGTGCAAAAGGCGCTTTCATTGTCACATTGAATAAATCAAATTCAGATATCTATATCCATGTTGGAGATTTTCGCTTTGAAGACCTGCCGGACTTCGACGCGTTCAGGATGAGCCAGAAAGAGCAACCAAAAATTGGATTGTTCCAGTGGGGAACAGCGGTAGTTACACTGTTACAGGATGAAAATAATCCAGAGACGGTCTATGGCATCTTGGGCGTCATTGATCACAATGTTGATGGTTTGCCTGAGGAAGAGGTCATCGCGATTCAGACGCTGGCGGGGCAGGCAATGTATGCCATCCGCGAATGGTTTGAGCAGAAACAAGCAATTGAGTCGTTGGAGATGATCGGATCGCAAGTCGATTATATCCATCGTTTGAGTGCTGCGGCGCGGTATGATGAATCAATGATCTTGGAAGAAGTGTCGATTGAGCCGGATGACCTTGCTCAACTGGTCAAAGAAGCACTAGCCCATTACTGGGGCGGACCGAAACTGACCAATAGCCCATTGATGCAGTTACAAGTTGTGCAAGAAACATTGAACGAGCATGAAGGTAATACAACCAATGCGCTGAGGGCGATATTGCGCCAGGCGATCGAAAGCACGCGCCCAGACGGAGAGCGAAAATTCACGAGTGACTGGATCTTATATAATATTCTTGAGTTGAGGTTTCTTGAAGGCAAAAAGGTGCGGGAGATAGCTTTACGATTGGCGGTCTCTGAAGCAGATCTTTACAGGAAACAAAGAATTGCAATCGAAGAGGTGAAACAAGCTATCATCGAGATGGAATTGAATGCACGGCATTCATAAGATGCTATATTAAGACCAGTGATCTTAATTATAATGTGTGGAATTAATTATTGGTGTTAGGTGTACTATCGGGGAGGTGGCGGGATGGTATCGAAGGATAGGGCTGCCGACTATCAGGGGGAACTGCCGGCACTTGATGAGGGGTGGTGGTCATCGGTTTTATCTGACGAGGAGATGGGGCGCGAGCCTTGCGCAAAACAGAAGAAGAAAAAGAAAGATAATGGAGGACAGCAACAAAAGATCGATTGGGAATACGTCTCACTCATCTTTGACACGGATACAGTCATCACGCTTTCGGTCTATGGTTACAATCGGGGTGGTTTACTGGTATCTGGCAAGAATTTACACGGCTTCGTGCCTATCTCTCATTTGTTAGAGGCGCCCGTATTCACCAATGAGGAGGAACGCAAAACGGTTCTTTCAAGTTACATCGGTAGCAGATTGCAACTAAAGATCATCGAATGTATCAAAAGACATGAACGGATCGTACTTTCTGAAAGAGCAGCCGCGGCGGGAGATGGCTGTCGAAAGCAGGTCTTCACCGATCTGATTGAAGGGTCGATTGCCAATGGGACGGTCACGAATATTACGGATTTTGGGGTATTCGTCGACTTGGGCGGTGTTGAAGGATTGATCCATGTTTCAGAATTATCCTGGGGTCGGGTCAACCATCCCGGCGAAGTGGTCATTCTCGGCGAGAATATTAAAACGGTCGTTCTGCAAATCTGTGAAGATACGGCAAGAGTAGCGTTGAGCCTCAAACGTCTGTGTCCCAACCCTTGGGAGACGTTATTGAACCGCTATCAACCGGGTGATGTCGTTCCGGCGCAGATCACTGCCATCATGCGGTTTGGTGCATTTGCGCGCTTGGAGAATGGGGTGGAAGGGCTGATCCATAATTCTTCTTTTATGGCGGATAATGATGAGGAAGCGTTGCAAAAAATATTGAAAAAAGGGCAACAGGTTGAGATACGGATTTTACATATTGATATCGAGAAGCGAAGAATGGGTTTAGGATTGGTGTTGGCTGAATGAAAAAACCAACCCAACCGGATAAATCCAGAAGTAAATCAACGCAAGCGGAGGACGCCCCCGCAAGCTCGTGGGTCGACCGTGTTGCTGGCGTTTCATTCCGATTCGAACGGTTCAGCCGGGATGTATTCGGCATCTTTTTAATCGTATTTGCGCTAGCATCGCTATTGGGTGTTACCCACCTTTCACAAGGCTCATTGATCACGCCGTGGTCTAACTTTATCCGATTGTGGTTGGGATGGGGCGTATATCCGGTGATCGTTATTTTCATCATTTTAGGCGTTTCATTAACAATCAGAAAATCCAAGTTGAGTACAGTTCAAAAATTATCGCGTATCTTGGCAGTTGAAGGCTGGATCTTCACACTGATGGCGCTCTTTTCCATTTCTGGCGGTCACAGCCTGGACCGAGCAGAGGCAGGGCTGGATGGGGGGGTGATCGGTTGGGGCTTGGTGAGGCTCTTCGGTAACAGCATCCCGCTCCAATTCATAACTTTCATGCTTTTCTTTGCCCTGGGGTTGTTCTCACTCATTATGCTTGGCGGATTTGGATTGACGCGAGACCGCATATCAAAAATCGTGGCAGCGATACGTAACGCCTTTCCATCGGGTGCGCCACCCGAATCGCCTTTGGCTTCACAGCCAGCCTCAACCCGGGCAAATCCACGCACCAGCAGAAACAACAAGCCTGAGGAGCTTCCTGCTCCACCTGTCCTGCCAAACCGTAAGGATGCACACCTGCCGCCATTGAACCTCTTGGTGAATGAAGAGACCATCCGACCAGATAGTGAAGATATTCATGGCACTGCAGAACTGATTGAACAAACCTTGTCCGAATTTGGCGTCCCCGCACGGGTCACTGGTTATCGCGTCGGACCCACCGTAACCCAATTCGCGGTGGAACCCGGGTTTATCGATAAGACCAACGCCAACGGCGAAGTAATCCAGCAAAAGGTCCGCGTATCCCAGATCTCTGGATTGGCACGGGATTTGGCGCTTCGCCTATCGGCTCAACGACTTCGCATCGAAGCGCCGGTTGCCGGTCAATCATTTGTGGGCATTGAGGTGCCTAACGACCGCAACTCTATGGTGCGCCTGCGTTCGATGTTGGAATCGACGGAGTTCAGCCGGGCAGGGTCAAGCATGGCTATCGCCCTGGGCAAGGATGTCTCGGGTTTATCAGTGATCGGTGACCTGATTACGATGCCGCATATATTGATCGCTGGGACGACCGGGTCGGGAAAATCGATCTGCATTCAAGCCATCACCATGTGCCTGGTGATGAATAATACGCCAGCCGATCTGCGTATAGCGATGCTGGACCCTAAAATGGTCGAACTGGCGCGATTCAACGGGTTGCCGCACATGTTAGGTCAGGTGGAAACGAAGCCGGAGCGTATGATCGCTGTCTTGAGTTGGGCTTTGGCGGAAATGGGCGAGCGTTATAAGCTGCTTGAAATGCACAATGCCCGTGATTTGGATGTCTATAACCGGAAAATTGCCCGTAAGGGAGAAACGCCGTTACCCCGGATTGTCATCATTATCGATGAATTGGCGGACCTGATGATGTCGATGCCTGAGCAAACCGAACATGCCCTGGTTCGTCTGGCGCAAATGGCGCGCGCCACCGGCATTCACCTGGTTGTTGCAACCCAACGCCCAAGTACGAACGTTATCACAGGATTGATCAAGGCAAATTTTCCCACCCGTATCTCATTCTCGGTAGCATCCTCGGTCGATTCCCGCGTGATCCTGGATACCACTGGAGCAGAAACCTTGCTAGGGCGAGGCGACCTGTTATATCTTAATCCCGAAGTCGGCACACCGATTCGAGCTCAAGGGGTCTATGTGACCGATCGGGAGATCGAAAGGGTTGTCAACTTTTGGCAGAAACTTGAAGCATCCGATGATACAACCATTCCGTGGGAGGAAATGGTCGACCAACTGGCTGGCGGTGAAGATGAAGATGCCATGTTATCAAAAGCGATCGCGGTCATAAAGAAAAGCCAAAAAGCCAGTGCGTCGCTGTTGCAACGGCGACTTCATGTTGGTTATCCTCGAGCGGCACGCATGATCGATCAATTGGAAGGCATGGGCTTGGTCGGACCGGCACAGCCAGGCGGACGTGAACGCGAAGTACTGGTGGACCCGGATGATGACGGAGAACCGATTGGTCTTGATGAGGATTAAGCGATGCCGTCAACTGGGGCAGATGGCGTTGCTTGACTTTTTCTATTAGGTAAGATAGCATAACCACTTACTTTATTTTGGGAACAGGATGAAGATGAATGAAGCTGGCATGAATGTGAATGAAGACAGGACATTCAGTGATGTCCTCCGGATTGCTTTCAAGGGTATGTTCACGCCAATCGCGGCTTTTCTGCTTAAGATTGGTGTAAAACCGAACATGGTCACCCTATCGGGATTGATTGGGCACATTGCAGGCGCGGCTTTGATCGCGACAGGCAATATTTCCTGGGGCGGAATTGTAATTCTTCTGATGGCGCCGGTCGATTATCTGGATGGCACGATGGCGCGATTGAAGGGAGAACCCAGCGCGTTCGGTGCGTTTGTGGATTCGGTCACAGACCGATATTCAGAATTCATCCTTTACGGCGGCATCTTGCTATATTATTTATCAGAGCAGGATTGGATCGCCTGCATGTTCTTATTCCTGGCTGCCTCAGGTTCATATCTGGTGCCGTATATCCGCGCAAAAGCGGAAGCGTTGGGATTCACGTCCAAGATCGGAATTCTTTCGCGGGTTGAACGTTATATCATCTTGATCCCATCGTTGATCTTCAACCGCCCGATGATCGCATTGGTTATCATCGCCGTGTTGGCAAATTTCACCGCGCTTCAACGTATTTGGACCGTGCGGCAGCAATATTACGCAAGCAAAACCGTAATACTGGATCGACAAGAACCATAGCAGGAAATAAACCATAAACTGATAAGGGAATTCATATCATGCCAACAGGATTTTCGATCGGACCACTCTTCGTTCACTTTTATGGCATCATCATTATGATCGGCGCAATTGCCGCAACCTTTTTGGCTGCCAGGCAAAGCGCTCGCGCAGGAGAAAACCCGGAAACTGCCTGGGATATGTTGCCCTGGCTGTTGATAGGTGGTGTGGTCGGCGCCCGATTATGGCATATCCTGACCCCGCCGGCATCGATGGTCGAACAGGGTTTTACCACTGGATATTATCTGACCCATCCGTTGGATGCCATCGCGATTTGGAAAGGCGGTGTGGGCATTCCGGGCGCTGTGATCGGGGGGGTGTTTGCGTTATGGCTCTACACCAACAAATATAAATTATCCCTGGCGCGCTGGACGGATTATGTCGCGCCCGGGTTGATCCTTGCGCAAGGTATTGGACGCTGGGGCAATTTTGTCAATCAGGAGCTATACGGATTGCCAACCGATTTACCCTGGGCGATCTTCATCGATCCCCAGCATCGGTTACCGGGATATGAGAATATTGGTTATTATCATCCCCTTTTCCTGTACGAATCGATCTACAATATTCTTCTCGCCGGGTTGTTGTTATGGATCGGCGACAAGCTCGCAAAAAAATTATTGGCTGGCGATATTTTTCTGTTCTATTTGATCGGGTATCCAATTGGTCGTTTCTTTTTGGAATTTATTCGCCTTGATCCGTCCAATATCGGCAGGATCAATGCCAACCAGACGCTCATGCTGATCATCTCAATAAGCGCGGTGCTTGGCTTGCTGTGGAAGCACAAAGTATCACAAAAATCCAACGAAGCAACATTGGAACCGGAAACGGATAACGCTGACTCAGAAGTGGACAACTCGTAAAAAGATCGTACTGAACAATACTGTAAATTCGACTTGTTTGAAATTAAGGTATAGTGTGAACTGACTGGGTTACGCATCCAGTCAGTTCATTGTTAAGGTTTCATTATGATACATACAAAAGACCTGACCAAGAAATTCGATGATTTTTTAGCGGTGGATATGCTGAATTTTACTGTAAACCCTGGGCAGGTATTGGTGATGCTGGGTCCGAATGGCGCCGGTAAAACGACGACCGTCAGAATGTTGACCTCGATTCTCAAGCCCACCAAGGGTTCTGCAACTATTGCCGGATACGATGTCGTTGAACAGGCGGATAAGGTGCGGAAAGCGGTTGGCGTCCTAACGGAGCACCATGGATTGTATGCGCGTATGACAATGACAGAGTATCTGGATTTTTTTGGCGGACTATACTTGTTATCGAAAGATGAAACCCGCAGACGGGTCGAGCCTTTGATCGTCCGGTTCAACCTGACAGATGCGAAGAAGAAGCGGCTGGGAGAGTTCTCCAAAGGTATGCGCCAGAAGTTGGCGCTGGTGCGGGCATTGATCCATGACCCTCCGGTTCTGCTGCTTGACGAACCGACTTCGGCGATGGATCCTGAAAGCGCGCGCATGGTGCGGGATTCGATCGCCGGACTGCGGTCGTCGGATCGCACCATCGTCCTTTGCACTCACAATCTTACGGAAGCCGAGCAATTGGCTGATATTGTTGCTATTATCCACCAGGGGAAGATCATACTTGCCGGGTCGGTTCCGGAAATCAAATCAAAGGTATTGGGTGAGCCGGAATATATCGCTTATTTTTCGGAATCAATTGGCGGATGGCACAGCGATCATGTGGCGAATGCCCACATGACTGGTCGCGGGGACGATTGGATGAAATTCCGCATAAGTGATCCTGAGATCGCCAATACCCGCTTGATGAAAGAGATGATCCAGGCAGGCTTGCCTATTGTTTCCTTTCAAGCGGTCCCGCGTAGTTTGGAGGATGCTTACCTCCGGGCGGTACGGAATGAAGATCTGGAGGGGGTAACCCAGTGAAGATCACAATTCAGAAGATAAGGACGGCATTGATAATCACACGCCGTGAAACAAGGGACCAATTACGGGATTGGCGGATTATCTTCCCAGTTGTGACCTTGACCGTGTTCTTTCCTTTTCTGATGAATTTCACAGCCGGTAGGATTCTGGCGTTTACCGAACAATATGGTGCCACCATCGTTGGCGAACGGCTGGTGCCATTCTTGCTAATGATCGTTGGATTCTTCCCGATATCTTTTTCGCTTGTGATCGCGCTTGAATCTTTCGTGGGTGAAAAAGAAAGAGGCAGCATTGAGCCATTGTTACATGCGCCATTGGACGATTGGCAACTCTACCTTGGGAAATTGCTGGCAGCAATTCTTGCCCCATTATCATCAAGCTTCCTCGGCATGGCTGTCTATTTGATCGGATTGGTGTTATCCGGTGTGCCCTTGCCAGAAACATCCATGATGTTCCTGATAATTACCCTCACGGTAGTTCAGGCAATTGTCATGGTAAGTGGAGCGGTTGTGGTATCGTCACAGGCTACCTCTGTTCGTGCTGCGAACCTGCTTTCAAGTTTTATTATCATTCCGATTGCATTGCTGGTGCAAGGCGAAAGCATCCTGATGTTTTGGGGCTCTCATGATACTTTATGGTGGGCTGTCTTTGGATTATTAATATTAGCCATTATCCTGATTCGGCTTGGTGTTACCCATTTCCAAAGGGAAGAACTGCTAGGGCGTGAGATCGATGTGCTCAACATCAAATGGATTCTCAAAACTTATTGGTTGAAGTTCACCGGTGGTGCTGGTTCGGTGGTCGAGTGGTATGGAAAAGTCATCCCCAGGGCTTTAAGAGCCATCCATGTACCTTTGCTGATCACACTCATGATTGCCGGCGTCGGTATATTGGTTGGCATGCAAGAAATAAACAATTTCTACATTCCGCTTGATGAATCCAATATCGATAATTTGAGTGAAAACATGGATGCGCTCATGGCGATGATTCCGATTGGATCGGTTGCCCCAGTTTTGATGATCTTATGGCAAAATGTTCGGGTGTTGCTCCTATCGATGGTCCTGGGTGTGTTCACATTTGGCGTCCTCGGTGTTGTGCCGTTATTTGCCTCGACGGCAGTGGTGGGCTATCTTTACATGTTACTAGCCGTCCACGGGTTGTCAGTTACAAGTTTCCTTGCTATGATTGTCCCGCATTCGATCATCGAAATACCCGGCGCCATGATCGCTGTGGCGGGTATCATAAGAGGCGGTGCTGAGTTAATTACGCCGAATACGGCGAAAACGGTTGGGCAGAGCTTGATCGAAACGGTGGCGGATTGGATGAAATTATTTATTGGCGTGGTTGTGCCAATGCTCCTTCTTGCGGCAATGATCGAAGCTTGGTTTACGCCGCGGATCGCGTCATTGTTTATTCGCTAATTTTCAGATTATGGAGTTATGATGGGGAAAGTAACAATTTTAGGTACTTCCAGCGCCGTCCCTGATGAAAACCATGAAAACACGCACATGGTCATACAGGAAGCGGGGCGCGTTATTTTGGTTGATTGTGTTGGCAGCCCGGTGCAGCGGTTGAAAAGCGCGCGTATCGACTACGATTCGATCAGCGATATCATCCTGACGCATTTCCACCCGGATCACGTTTCGGCAACCCCCTTGTTATTGATGGCATTATGGTTGATGGGACGAAAGGCGCCGATCAACATTTACGGTCTTCATGACACGCTTGACCGGATGAAGACCATGCTGGATCTCTTTGATTGGAAAAACTGGCCCGGCTTTTTCCCATTGGCTTTTTTCCCAATGGATGAAGCCGAAAGCGTACTGATCAACGATAGTTTCATTAAAGTGACCGCTATACCCGTGAAGCATCTCGTCCCGACGATTGGCATACGGGTGGACTTCAAACGCAGTGGTAAGAGCATGGCGTATTCATGTGATACTGAGCCCTGCCCGGCGGTTGAACAGATTGCCAATGGCGTTGACGTCCTCATCCATGAGGCGGCTGGCAATACCGTTGGGCACAGCTCCGCCGGACAGGCAGCGGAGATGGCGAAAAAAACCGGTGCGCAATCCCTATATTTGATCCATTATCCAGTTGGGGTTGAAACAAGAGTGCGTTTATTGGAAGAAGCAAGAAATACCTTCGATGGACCGGTATCACTGGCGAAAGATTTGCAGGTGATCGAATTCTAAAATCTCACCAGCCCGATAAGTAAGGTTCCCACTCCCCATAATCGTTCAGATGGCGACCGAATAGATAGAGGGCATTAGCAGGTGGCTCTTTGGCAGGACGAAGCAGGTGCATCCCGCTTTCTGCCAGGGTGCGACCGCCTTTTCGGTGGTTGCAATAAGTGCAGGCAGCCACCACATTGGTCCACATGTGCAGCCCACCAAGATGGCGTGGTTTGATGTGGTCGACGGTCAGGTCGAAGGTGGTTTTGCCGCAGTATTGACAGGTGTAATTATCCCGCCGAAAGATCTCGCGACGATTCAGCGCCACGTGGGGGCGCGGTCGGTGAATCATTTTCTCCAATCGAATGATCGAAGGTCGGGGAAAGATTTGCCGTGCTGTTCTTAACTCACCGCGCCCATTCAGAACCATCGAGGCTTTATCGGTAATCAATAATCCCATAGCGCGCTGGAGGTTGCAGACGTGCAGGGGTTCGTAATTTGCATTCAGGATCAATACGACTTCTGTTGTCATACGAACACCATATCGCCGATTATAGCACGGGCGCCGGGAAAATCCTGGCAGTCGATTGTATTGGATAACCGGAAGGTGACCTTGTCCGATTTAAGCTAGAAACCCCCGCTGCTGCCGGCGATTTTAATCGATCAACTGGTGCTACTGATATTGCGCCTACAACGTTTACTCGCCATTAATGGCGCAATACAACTTTGACCTTGGCAAGTATCTACTCACCAATAAAGGGGCTTGACAGAATAGAATAAATATTCTATTATAGATATACGGTGGACTTTCGATGGCTGTCACGACGGCATGATGTTGTGCGTCTATGCCATCTGCACCTTAACATCACTCATAGCCCATATCGCCTTGCCTATTCGTTTCATTCGTATCATATACCGGCATCCCGAAAACGAATACCCCCAACCGCCCGCCGTCGGGGCTGTTCGTTCCGCGAAAAAAACAGGAACAAGTCCTTATCTTCCTTGTGTTCGACCTATTAGGTATTCCCATGCCCTTGATATTCGGTCGCGGTCGCTAACGCGTCGTTATAATAATTTAACGTAGCTCGCTACCTGTTGGAAGAGTGGCGTCATTGCTTCAAGAGCATAAAGCTGCCACTTGGATTGAAAAGATTGATCACTGGGACATCCGGGTGAATGGAGGAGTATATGAAGATCGGAATTACAGGTGGCAGTGGATTGATCGGAAGCGCCTTGACCGATCACGCTGTCGAACACAGCCATGAGGTGGTTATCTTCTCCCGCGGCGTAAGAACAACGGGAACGGGCAAGGCAGTCACCTTTCGCCCCTGGGATCCGACGAAACGGAAATTGGACAACATTGACGATCTCGATATCATTATCAATCTTGCCGGTTCGACCCTGGCGGCATTTCCTTGGAACGCAAAACGCAAACAGGTGATCCGCGCCAGTCGTGTGGAATCCGGGCTGACCATTGTCGAAGCGCTCTCGAAGATAAGTAATAAACCGAAAGTGCTATTCCAGGCGTCTGCGATCGGGTATTATGGCACCAGTGAGGAGTCCGAGTTTACCGAATCATCGCCGTTGGGGAGCGATTTTCTCTCAGGCGTATGTCGTGATTGGGAGGCATCGACAGAGCCGGTTGAAGCAATGGGCATTCGCAGGGTGATTGGGCGTATCGGATTGGTCTTGCATCCATCCGCCGGGTTTCTGCCAAAGCTCAAGATGATGACCAATTTATTGTTAAGTGGTCCAATGGGTACAGGCAGGCAGTGGTATTCCTGGATTCACATTGATGACTTGGTGCAAGCTGTGTTTCACACGATTGAGAACGAACGATACTCTGGTGCGATTAACCTCACAGCATCGAATCCGGTGCATATGGATGAATTTGGAAAGACGCTCGCCAAAGTATTGCGAAAACCGTACTGGTTGCCAATACCGAAATTTGCATTCCAGTTGCTTTTGGGAGAGATGAGCACCTTGCTGCTGGATGGACAAAAAGTTATTCCCAGCCGTTTACTTGAGGGCGGGTTTGATTATCGATATGGCGATCTTGAGCTTGCGTTGCGGGATATTTATAAATAGCCTCTGTTATAATCTTGGTTCAATTCAGGATCAAGATGGGCATTGGTATTTTGACTCACGAGGAGAGAAAGAGTGAATCTTACTGAACAAACCGAATTGTTGATGCAGGGTACCGAATACGGGGATGATGCCCTCCGGAACGCCATGGCAGAGGAATTGATGGAACGGCTACAGTTGGCGAAAGAAGAAAGCCGACCGTTGCGCATCTATTGCGGCTATGATCCCAGGACGACAGACCTGCACCTTGGTCACACCGTGACAATGCGCAAGATGAGGCAGTTCCAGGATCTCGGTCATGAGGTTACGTTCCTGATTGGAAATTTCACTTCCCTCATCGGCGACCCTTCGGATAAAGATGTTCTGCGCCCCAGGCTGATGGCTGAAGAAGTGGCAGCCAATGCCCAAACTTACGCCCAGCAGGCGATGAGAATCCTCGATCCTTCCAAAACGACGGTTCGCTACAATGCAGAGTGGTTATCCCAGGTGAGTTTTCTCCAATTCATCGAGCTGGCTTCGAACTTCACGGTGCAGCAATTCCTGACGCGCGAAAATTTCAGGAATCGCTTCGACCGCAACGAAGCGATCTATTTGCATGAGACGTTTTACTCATTGATGCAAGGGTATGATGCCTATTCTCTCAAAACGGATATTCAGATCGGCGGTACCGACCAATTATTCAATATTGTGACTGCTGCCAGGAAGATCATGACCTTCCTGGGGGCAAAACCGAACATCGCCATCATTTTGGGCATCCTGCCGGGAACCGATGGCGTTGTCAAGATGAGTAAGTCTTTGGGCAACCATATCCCGATCAACACAGATGCCAACGACATGTACGGTAAGGTCATGAGTATTCCTGACTCCGCCATGCCGTCCTACTTCCGATTGGTCACGCGCTGGTCCCCGAATGAGATCAGGGAAAAAGAGAACGGCATGAATGATGGCACGACCAATCCGCGCAATATTAAGATGGCGCTGGCATACGAGATCGTTTCAAGCATGTATGGTGATGCTGAGGCTGACTCCGCGCAGGAGAATTTTATTCGCGTATTTCAGAACAAGGATGTACCGGATGAGATGCCTGAATACCATCTTGAACCGGGGCAAACTGTGCTCGATGTAATGGTTGCGGCTGGATTGGCGGAATCCCGTTCTAAAGCGCGAAATTTGGTAGGACAGGGCGGGGTCAAATTAGATGGTGAGACGCTTAGGGAAGGCAACCAAGTTTTTCCGCACAAAGGTGTTCTCAAAGCAGGAAAGATTAAATATATTCGTGTAGTCTAATAACTTTCCCCAACACGATCTTAGCCTACTTTGATGACAGCATCGAAATACACATATTCTTTGCG
>JABLXM010000147.1 GCA_013177815.1 Anaerolineae bacterium
GCCGCTCGATAGGATATCGCCATACCTGGTCGCGGCTACCATCGCCACCGAGGACAAGGAATTTTACAATCATCCGGGTTTCGACCCGGTTGCCCTGGTGCGCGCGTTATGGCAGAATTACACCTCTGGTGAAGTTGTCTCGGGCGCTTCGACCATCACCCAGCAGCTCGCCCGCGCGCTGTTATTGCAGCCGGACGAGCGCTATGAACAGACCGTTGCCCGTAAAGCCCGCGAGATCATCCTGGCTTCCGAGATCACCCGCCGCTACACCAAAGACCAGATCATGGAACTCTATCTTAATGAGAATTACTACGGTAACTTGGCTTATGGCGTCGAAGCCGCCGCGGAGACTTATTTCAACGTCAAAGCCCAGGATTTGACCTTCAGCCAGGCGGCTTTCCTTGCCGGTCTGCCACAGGCACCGGGCGTTTACGACATCATCACCAATCGTGAACTCACGCTCAACCGGGATAAGCAGGTCATCCTGCTGTCGTATACTTTGAGTCATGATCGTGGCTGTATCTACGTCAGCAATAGCCCGGAGCGCGTCTGCATCGATGAAACCCTGGCTGCCAACGCTGCCAGGGAGATGGAAGAATACGATTTCCACATCCAGCAGGGCATCATTAAATACCCCCACTGGGTGACCTACGTTCGCACTGTGTTGGAAAACCAGTATGACCCGCAGACCATCTACCGCTCCGGCTTTACCGTCTACACCACCCTCGATCCCGAATTGCAGGACCAGGCGCAAGCCATGGTCAGCCAGCAGGTCGCCGGGCTTGCCGACCGGCAGGTCACCAACGGTGCCTTGGTTGCCATCCAGCCTTCGACCGGCGAGGTGCTCGCGATGGTCGGCTCGGCGGATTTCTATAATGAAGCTATTTCAGGTCAGGTGAACATGGCGGTGGCACCGCGCCAACCCGGTTCTTCGATCAAACCGCTGACCTATGTGGCAGCCTTCGAAAAAGGTTGGACCCCCGCCACCCTCATTTGGGATGTGCCCAGCGAGTTCCCGCCCTCGGGCGACCCCAATGATCCCATGCCTCCGTATATCCCGGTCAACTATGACGAGCGTTTTCACGGACCGGTCACGGTCCGCTCCGCGTTGGCGAATTCGTTCAATATCCCGGCTGTCAAGACCCTTCAGTTCGTGGGCATCTATGACGATCCGCAAACGCCCGAAGCCGATGGCTTCATCAGCTTTGCCGAACGCCTGGGCATCACCACCCTCACCCGTGAGGATTATGGACTCTCCCTCACCCTGGGCGGCGGTGATGTCTCCCTCCTGGAATTGACCGGCGCTTACGCCACTTACGCCAATATGGGTGAACGCATGCTGCCGGTCGTGATCACGCGTATCCTGAATTATAAGGGTGACGAGATCTACAAATTCGATCCCGAAAAGGGCGACCAGGTTGTTCGCCCGCAGCACGCCTACCTGATCAGCGACATATTATCCGACAACGAAGCGCGCGCGCCGATGTTTGGCTCGAATTCGCTGCTTAATCTCGGTTTCCGGGTCGCCGCCAAGACCGGCACCACCAACGACTTTCGTGATAATTGGACCCTGGGTTACACCCCCGATCTCGCCGTTGGCGTCTGGGTGGGCAATGCGGATTACACCCCCATGCAGAATACCACTGGGTTGACCGGCGCAGCGCCGATCTGGTCCCAGTTCATGAGTTACGCCGTGCCACAGGTGACCGGCGGCAGTCCAACCTGGTTGGAGCGACCGGATGGTATCGTCGACCGCGTCATCTGCGCTGTTTCTGGTGCCGAACCTTCTGAGTCGTGCCCGCAGCAACGCGGCGAGATCTTCGCCGCCGATCAGTTGCCCGAGCCCAAGGAAAATGACCTCTGGCAGAATATCCGCATCAATACCTGGACCAAACTTAAAGCGTCTGCCCACTGCTCGGAATTTACGAAAAAGCAATTCTCGATCAATGTAAAAGATACCTGGGCGATGAAGTGGATCAAAGAGACTGATCAGGGCAGGCAATGGGCGCAGAGTGTCGGCTTTGATGAACCTTTCTACTTCGTCCCTGAAAAAGAATGCGCGCCGGAGGATTTACAACCGCAGATTATTTTCGCAGGTTTGAACGAAGACCAGACCATCACCAGCGCCCCGCTTGATATCTATGCGGTCGTCAATGCTCCTTCGAACTTCGAATCTTTTCGCTTGCAGTGGGGTCGCGGCGATGACCCGGAGGATTGGAAGACCCTGGCGGATGACATCCGCGAACAGTACACCGAGCCGGAACGCATCAAAACCTGGGACCTTAAAGGCGTTCCGGGTGGCAACATCACCCTCCGCATCTACCTGGAAAGCGACCGGGGCACCTACGCCGAAAAGCGCCTGCACCTCAAGATCAAGCTGCCCACTCCCACCCCCACGCAGACGCCCCTGCCCACCATGACAGCCACCGAAACGCCGACGCCCACCGTCACCGAAACGCCCCTGCCAACCGGCACGCCAACGCCGACGCTACCGCCCACGCTGACCCCCACCATCACCGCGACATCCACTCCGGAATAACGGGGGGCGTGCTCCGGTGATCGCTTGCGCCGTTTTAGATTGCGGGGAATAAGGGCAGGTCGCCTGCTTCCGGAAAGATGCTGAACTGTGTGGCTTCCTCCCAGGAGGGTGGATCGGCATCCAACAATTGTTTCCAGGTATCCAGCGTCAGTTCATCGCGTTTGGCGATACTGCGCAGGTGCCGAAACTTGAGCGTGTGCCACTCCTCGAACGCTTTGGCGAGAAGCGGGTCTTCTTTCAACTTGTAGCTCAACAGGTTGCAGCGGCTGCCGGGCAGGACGATCACGCGTTGGCTGGCTGTGTCTGCCGGTGTTTGATATACCACGCTGCTCACGATGCTGGAAGCCAGGATGTGAAAGGAATGGTCTGTTCCACCCGCCGAGTCCAGCCACAGTAATGGCATCTCCCCCTGCACGCGGTATCCCAGCCGTTCGCCCAGCCCGGTCAGGTCGGCGATGGCGGAGCGGATATCCTGCCGCCGTGTGGTGGGCTGCTCTCGCTCCTGTATGCGCCAGCCATTCATCCGAGTGTGCGCTTCGGCGTAGGAACCCAGCAGCAGTTCGATCTCCGAAGGCTTGGGCGTGTTCAGACCCGGCAGCGCTGCAAAGAGCGCCATCTCGATTTCGCGTAGCGATACGACTTCATGTTCGAGCAAGAACTGAACCAGCGCCCGCTCCATCCGGTCGAAGCGGGGGGTCTGCCCGCTCATGTTGAGGTGGGGTGAATACCAATTGGTCGACTCCGGATTATGCGCCTGGCTGGCATCGCTTGGCATGAATTGAGGCGCGCTCAGGATGGCGCGAAAACTGGTTTGAACCTGCCCGATGAAGTTGTGGGGCAAGCCTCCCGGTTCACCGCTGGATGTGCCGGAGAAATCGACCGGTGCCAGTGCTGCCGTCAGCAGTGTCATGAATGGCGCCGGCTCGCCGCGTTGCGCCAGGTGTTGCCCCATATTTTTTCGCATTTGTGCCTGCAAGGTGGCTGCATCGACCTTTTTATGCGTGCCGTGCTGCCAATTGATTTGCGCGTGGTTTGCTTCCTCCTGCAACGCGACGGTGTGCACATGAAATTTCGCCAGGCTGGCGGCGACCATTGCCGCGGTCAAGAAGCCGGGTTCCGCCTCCGGCGCGCAGGCAAACATGGGCGTCTGCGCCGGCAGGTGTTCTGCCAGGGTGGAGAAGGTGGTCTTGAGCGCTCGTGCGTGCCAGTTCCAGTCATACCGCAGCCTTTGCAGCGCCGACCGCAAGGGTGTGACTGCTTCCCGCCCCCACAACCAGCCGCACCACAGGGCAGATAGCGTCCAGAAAGCCTGCCCTGGTCGCGGCAGGACGGTAACGACCGCTCGTGGCTCGGTTTCTGCCGGCAGCGGGAAGAGGCTGCGCAATCGCCCGGAGAGGATCGAGATGCCGCCTGGCTCGGGCAAAGTTTGCCAACGGGAGACCGCAACCCGTTTATCCAGCACTGTCCATAGATCGATGGCGTTTTCAAGCGCCAGCCACAAGTTGTTTTCGCGAATCAAGGGTGGCGTCGAGAGCTGGCGCGGACGTACCCGTTGCGCTGGATGCAGCCACAACGTATTGCCCTGGTCCAACACCGGCAGCAGCAATGCGTAAAGCAGTTGTTTGGTGCGCTCTGGGGCGGATAGGCTATCGATCTTGTTCAGCAAGGTGAAGATCACATACAGCGGTCGCTTCGCATAGACATCCAACGCCGCCAGCGCATTCTCGTAATATTCATCGCCAACGACCGAGACGCGTTGCAGCGCCCGGGCGCGATGCAGGGTGTCGTTGCCGATGTGTGCATAGCGGGCGATATCGCCGGGAGTGACATTGAATTCACCCTCTGTCTCACAATGCGGGCAGTGCAGCAGGCGTGCACTTGGGAATTCCGCCCCCTTCTGCCAGATATATGCATCTGCCGGCACCAGTGCATTGCAATTGGGGCATTCGGTCAGGTAGAGTTCCAGCAGTTGTTGTTCCAACCGCGTGCTATTCCGCCGGGCGGCTGCCAGTTCAGCCAGCGCGGCGAGCAATTCTTCCCGATCCGGTGCGCTCGCCAGCATTTCGAGCATGAACACCAGGATCGGGTTGTTGCAGCATACGATCACCCGGTAACCGGCTTGCGCAGCTTCGATTGCCGTCAAGGGGTGGGTGCCCAGCGGGTCGAGCACCAGCGCTCCCGCCGGCACATTATCATGCAGCCAGTGCGAAAATATCCCCGCGGGTTGTAATGGCAGATAGCGGGCTAACGGCAGTGTCGGCGGGCTGTCGCCGCCAATATAGGGTGCATCCATCGAGCATTTCCGTACTCTCAGTATACAAACCTTGATGGAAAAAATCCATACCTGGGCGAAAAATACCTTGCATATCTGCAATCCAGCTAATGGGTCGCTGCAAGGTGTTTGCGCATTAGAATCAAGGAGCGTTTTTGGTCCGGGTAGCCATGATCAAAGTAGAGGATATCAAACCCCGCACGAAGATCGATCAATGGGTGGCTCAAGCCTTGCTGGTCGTCATCACCACGTGGTTGGTGACGGGTGGATTTGCGTTCATAATTGCGTTGTCTCAATTCTTCCAACCCGGGATCGCGCCGGCGGGTGACTGGCTGATCGGGGGAGCTGCCTGGCTGCCTTCGTTGATCGTCATTCTGGTTGCAGCCGCCAATCTCATTGCCGCTGTCTGGTTGTTTGCTCTGCGTCGCAAACACGCCGGCGGGCGGGCGGCGGTTGTCTTCCTGGTCAGCTTGGCGCTCGTCCTCCTGGGTTCTTATGGCGAAGTCAGCGGCGTATGGCGTTCCCCCATTTGGCTGGCTGCGCTGCCCATTTGCGGTGCATCATTGTTCGACCTCGCGCAACGCTTCCCTGATGAGCATCCTCGCCTGGTGACAAAATCGGGTATCACCGTGCCGGTGTACCTGGTCGCTGTTGCTTTGGCGCTGTCTTCGCTCATCTTCTCGGCTCCGGATGTCAGTTCCATCGCCCGGCAGGTGCTGCAATGGGCATCGATCATCTTCAGCCTGGTGCTCTTTATCGCCTCGTTCGCCTGGCAATATCACCGCCACCAGCATCAATCCCAGGCGCCTATACGGCGCCAGTTGGGGATGCTTTTGGTCGGTGGTTTGGCATCCTTCCTCCCTGCCATCTTGTGGTTTGTCGCCGCCAGCCTGGCGCCGCGCAGCTTCAGTTTCACGGTGGCGATCTACCTCCCCATGCTGATCTATCCCGCCCTGCTGGTCTACATCATTCAACGCTACCGCCTGGTGGATACCGACCCCGCGCTTCACCGCGGCATCTATTACGGCGTCCTGCTTCTGATCATTAGTGTCGGTTACACCCTCCTGATGATTGGGGCGACGATGCTCTTGACCAATCCGCTTGGCATCGATCGCTTGGTGGTGCAAGGGATCGTGGTGTTCCTGCTGGTGCTGTTGCTGGATCCGCTCCGCCGCAATCTCGAACGGACGCTTGACTGCATCTTCTTCAGGGGGAGCGAGGTCTATCAGGAAGGGTTGCAAACCTTTGCCGCCGGCTTGATGGGGCTGGCGGATATCAACCAGGTCATCCAGTCAACCCACACCTACTTGCAGGATACCATCCGACCCGTCCGGGTTCACATTTACCTGCTCGACCGCTTCAGCGATCAGTATCGCGCTGCTGCCGGACCGGATGGTAAAGCCACCAGCGATCTTCAATTTCCATCCGCCAGCCCGCTTGTTGCCTATCTTGCCGGGCAAAGATCACCGGTCTATTTTTATGAACTGGACCAGTTGCCCAACCAGGTCAGAGCCGATAAGGGGCGTATGATGCTGCTGGCAGCCCAGGTCTACATCCCCGTTCGCACCCGTGAACGTATGATCGGCTGGATGGCGCTCGGTGCGCGCCAGTCCGGTGAGCCTTATGGCAAAGTGGAGATGAAATTCCTGGCGGAGGTTGCCGGTCAGGTCGGGCAGGCGGTGGAGCGCGCCCGCCTGGTCGCCGAGATGGAAAACCGTGTTCGCGAAATGAACGTTCTCACCCGGGTTGCTCAAGGCATCAACATCACATTGACCTTGGATGATGTCCTCGAATTGATCTACGCCCAAACCAGCCAGATCATCCCCTCGGATGATTTTCGCATCCTGCTCGCCAGCCCGGATCCTTACCATCTCCTTTCGATCTTCAACGTGGTCGATGGTGAGCGGGTGGGCGCGGACGAAAACCGCGCCTTCGCGGGCAATGAATTGTTGGAATCTGAGGTCATCCGTGAACATAAACCCATCCTCACGGATGATTTCGAAGCCCGCTGCCAGCAGTCCGGCATACTGTCCGTCCACAAAGGCATCTCCGCCTGGCTGGGCGTGCCGCTGATTGCCGGCAGCGAAACCATCGGCGCGTTGAGCATGGGTCTGCGGGATCCAACCGCCACCTACCAGCAGGAGCAACTGCGCCTCGTGCAAGCCATCGCGGATCAAGCAGCCGGCGCCATCACCAAGGCGCGCCTGCTGCAGGAGACTGAACGCCGCGCGTTGCAGTTGGCGACGCTCAATGATGTCACGCGTCAACTCAGCTCCACTTTGGAGACTGGTCCACTGCTTCAGAGCATTCTGGAAAGCGCCGTCGCCATCCTGGATTGTGAAGCCGGCAGCCTGTTGATGGTCGATGAACATACCGATGAACTGGTGTTCGAAGTGATCGTCGGTCCGGTTGCTACGGACCTGGCGGGCAAGCGCATCCCGCCCGGCACGGGCATCGTTGGACAGGTGGTCGAAAACCGCAATCCTGTCATTGTCAATGATGTTGCCAATTCCCCCCAGTGGTTTGCCAAGACCGACCAGCAGACAGGCTTCATCACCCGCGCGTTGCTGGTGGTGCCGCTGCTGGTCAAGGAGCAGATCATTGGCGTCATCGAGGTCATCAACAAGGTCAATGGTGAACCGTTCACGCTGGATGATCAGGAATTGATCTCTGCCTTCGCCAGTCAGGCGGCAGTCGCCATCGAGAATGCCCGCCTGTATACCATGACCGACCAGGCGCTGGCGGAACGCGTGGAGGAACTCTCGATCATGCAGCGCATCGACCGGGAACTCAATACCAGCCTGGATACCGCCAATGCCATGCAGGTCATGGTGGATTGGGCGATGCGCAAGACCGGCGCGGTCGCAGGTGTGGCTGGCAAGCCGTCGGATGGCATGTTGCTCGTCCTCGCCTCTGCCGGGGTTGATGAAAACCTCCAGGCGCTCAGCGGTGGCAGCTTGTCCATCGATATTTTGTACGGCAGCATGGATCGGACCGCAGCGGGTGCGCAGGTCGAAGTCTTGGCGCGGGATGCCGTTCGTCTTTCGCCCGGCGCCTGTGAGCGCATGATTGTCCCGATCCGCCGCGAATTGCACCAGATGGGCTTGCTGGTGCTGGAAAGCACCAATGACGACTCGTTCAGTGAGAACGACCTGAACTTTTTAATGCGCCTCAGCGATCATGCCGCCATTGCCATCTCGAACGCCAGCCTGATCGCCGAAGTTCAGGCAGCCAACCAGGCGAAGAGCGAATTTGTCTCGTTCGTCTCTCACGAGTTGAAGAACCCCATGACCTCGATCAAAGGTTATACCGAATTGATCGCCGCCGGTGCAGTTGGAGAAGTAAACGAAGCCCAGGCGAACTTTCTCAA
>JABLXM010000148.1 GCA_013177815.1 Anaerolineae bacterium
TTGGCATTCGACACCGAAACCACTTCGACCGACCCGATGCGCGCCGAACTGGTTGGCATCTCGCTGGCGGTGCGCGAGGGCGAGGCATTCCATATCCCGGTGGGTCATCAAACCGGCGAACGACAATTGGAATTGGAGTTGGTGCTGAACGGGTTGCGCCCGGCGATGACCGACCCCGGTTTGCCCAAGATCGGTCAAAACCTCAAATACGACGTGCTGGTTCTTTCGAATCATGGATTGGTAGTCGCCGGCTGCGCCTTCGATACCATGATCGCCCAGTGGATCATCGATCCGGCTTCCCGCAACCTGGGACTCAAGGGTATGGCGGAGGATTACCTCAACCTCCAGATGAGCCACATCGAAGAACTGATCGGCAGCGGCAAGAACCAACGCTCCATGGCGCAGGTGGCAATCCAGGATTGCGCCAATTACGCCGGGGCGGATGCCGAGGTCACCTTGCGCCTGAAGCCGCTACTGGAAGAGGGTATGCGCGCGCATGACGCCCTCAAAATCTTTGAAGAGATCGAAATGCCGCTGGTGACGATCCTGGCGGATATGGAAAAAGCCGGCATCATGCTGGACCTGCCGTTCTTCAAGAGTATGGAGACCTGGCTGGCGGAGCGGATGGCGGTGATCGAAAAATCCATTTTCCAGGATATCGGGCGAGAGTTCAACATCAACTCGACCCAACAACTTTCCAAGGCGCTGTTCGAGACGTTGAAGCTGGAACCGCCCGACCGCCGGCAACGAACAGCCAGCGGGCACTTCTCCACCTCAGCCAGTAATCTCGAGGATATTCGGGACCAGCATCCGGTGATCGACAAGATCCTGGAACAGCGCGAATACGCCAAGATCAAATCCACTTATGTGGATGCGCTACCGCTACAGGTCAATCCGCGTACGGGGCGGGTGCACACCTCGTTCAACCAGACGGGTGTTGTCACTGGCAGAATTTCCTCTTCGGATCCTAACCTGCAAAATATCCCCACCCGCACCGAGGTGGGGCGCCAAGTGCGCAAGGGTTTCATCGCTGCGCCGGGGAACCTGCTGCTGGCAGTGGATTATTCCCAGATCGAATTGCGCATCGTGGCGCATCTCTCGCATGACGAAGCCATGCTGAATGCCTTCCGGGCGGGGCAGGATATTCATAGCGCCACCGCGGCAGCCATCTATCGCATCCCGTTGACGCAGGTGACCAAAGAACAACGCCGGCATGCCAAGACGATCAACTTCGGCTTGATCTACGGCATGAGCGCTTTCGGTCTCTCACGCGGCACCGACCTGACGCTGGGGGAAGCCGAGGATTTCGTGCGGGCATATTTCGAGCAGTTTCCGGGTGTGAAGCGATATCTCGCTGAGACCCGCAAGGAGGCTGCCGAGAAGGGCTTTGTCGAAACCATGCTCGGTCGCCGGCGCTATTTCCCCAACCTCAAGGGCAATGCGAATGTGAACCAGCGCAATCGCGAAGAACGGGAAGCGATCAATGCCCCGATCCAGGGTACGGCGGCGGATATCATTAAGCTGGCGATGCTGGATATCCCCGGCGCGTTAGCACGGGAGGGGTTGCAGAGCAGGATGTTGCTGCAGGTCCATGACGAACTGGTGCTGGAATGCCCGGAAGCCGAGATAAAAAATTCGGTTGCCGTGGTGCGCTCTGTGATGGAACAGGCGTATACGTTGTCCATCCCCCTCTTGACCGAAGCGCGGGTGGGTCGCAATTGGGGTGAACTCGAGATATATCCGGGATAGGCGAGGGAAAGTGAAGGTATGACCGGAGACCAGGAAGCATTCAAAAAAGCGTTGGATAATGGGACGACCGCTGCCTGGGAAAGCCAGTGGGAAAAAGCCGAGCAGTACTACCGCGAGGCGTTGCAGCAATTCCCCGATCATCCCCTGGCGCTGTCCAACCTGGGTTTGGCGCTGGTGCAGCAGGGCGCGCTGGAGAAAGCTTTGAACATCTTCCAGCACCTGGTACGGGTATCGCCGGACAATGCCAGCGCTTATGATCGCACCTCACGCATCCTGGAACGTATGGGTAAAACAGATGAAGCGGTGCGTTGGGCAATGCAGGCGGCTGAACTATGCTTGAAGAATCGCGACATCGAAAAGGCGATTGACATCTGGCAGTGGGTGGTGAGTATTGATGCAGATCTTGCGCTGGCGCACACCCGGCTAGGGATGGTTTACGAGCGCATGGGACGTAAAGCGCTGGCAGTGGAATCCTATCTGAGCGCGGCGGGTATCGAACAACGCGCCGGCAAACTCGAACGCGCCAGCCAGTGGGTGGCGCGCGCCATATCCTTGATGCCGGATAGCCCGGAAGCCCGGCAGGCACAAGCGGCGCTGGTGAACAATCAACCGCTACAAACGATCATTCCCGCCCAGCGATCGATCGCCCGGCGGTCGCTGCAAGCTACCGTGGGTATGCAGGAAAAGCGGACGGCAGATAAGACCGGCATGACGCCGGTGGAATCCGCCCGGCAATCGGCGTTGACCATCCTGGCTGGGATGTTGTTCGATCAGGCAGAGGCGGCTCAACAAGCGGCGACCCAGACAAACTATGAACTGCATGGCAAGCGCTCAGCCTTGTTCAGCGGTAGCCAGAACGAAGCTGCGCGTGTTCAACAGCACCTGGCTCAGGCGATCGAGGCGCAAAGCCTCGGTCAGTATAAACATGCAGCCGAAGACTTGCAACGCGTCTTGGATATGGGCGTCAAACACCCGGCGATCTACTTTTTCCTTGGCTGGCTTTATTTTGGCGTGGACAGCCGGAAATCGCTCAAACATCTCAGAACGGCGATCGCTGCACCGGAATATACCCTGGCAGCCTGCCTGCTGATGGCAGAAGGGCAGGAACGCGACCAGAAGTTTACGGATGCGGTGGTTTCATACCTGCAGGCGTTGCGGCTGGCGGATGCCCAGGTGGTGCCGCCGGCTGATATGGACGAGATGCTCCAAATATATGAGCCGATCATCGAATCTTTTAGCGATCGACCGGATGAAGGACATGCGCGTGAGATCTGCCAGGCGATTTCCAAGATCCTTAATCGCCCGGATTGGGAAGGATACTTGACGGCGCTGCGGCTGCAATTGCCGGAACAAGCGCACGGCGCACCGCCCATTCCGGTTGCGCAACAATTGCTGGAAACCGGTAGCAGTGAAGTATTGACTGCAATGATGACCATCCGCCAGTTGGGGCAGGAGGGCAAGTACTACGCCGCTGTCGAAGAGGCTTACCGCGCGATAAATGCTTCACCTACTTACCTGCCGCTGCATGTACAAATCAGCGAGCTATTGCTGCGGGCTGGGCGCATCCAGGCTGGGGTTGAAAAATTGGGTTATGTGGCTGAGTTGTACAACCTGCGGGGAGACTCTGCGCAGGCGGTACGGCTGTTGATGCGTGCAGCGCAGGCGGCGCCCATGGACCTGGTGGTGCGCAACCGCCTGATCGATCTGCTGGTCGAGCAGGGTAAGATCAACGATGCGGCGCAGCAGTATCTCGACCTGGGAGAAATGTATTACCACCTGGCAGACCTGGACATGGCGCTTAAGACTTACCAGGCGGCGCTGACTTTCGCGGACCACAACCGAGCCGGCGTGCAATGGCAGGTCAGAATGCTTTCAAAACTGGCGGATATCGACATGCAGCGCTTGGATATGCGCTCGGCGACCGAGCACCTGGTGCGATTGCGGCAGCTCCAACCGGAGGATGTGAACACCCGGCTGGCATTGGTGAACGTGTTGACACGGCTCGGCAGGCAAGGCGAAGCGCTGGCAGAAATCGATGACGCGCTGAAACTTTATGAAGCAAAAAGGCTGGATCAGGCGGCGCTGGATGTGCTGCACAAAGCGATCGGTGAATATCCGGAAAATTTAGAATTGCGCAAACGACTGGCAAACCAATACGCACGTCAGGGTCAAAAAGAACTGGCAGTGAAAGAACTGGATCATATCGCGGACACACTGTTGGCGAACGGCAACCGGATGGGAGCCATTGCGATGGTGAAGGCGATCGTTGCCCTCAACCCGCCGAATGTGGCTGAATATCAGGAATTATTGCAGGGTCTGCTCGGTGGGGGAGCATGAACGAGGAGGATTTGATCCGATCGGCTGCGGCTGGTGACCTGGATGCGTTCAACCAGTTGGTGCTGAATTATGAGCAAATGGCTTATAACTTGGCGAACAGGATCTTGAATGACAGCGATGCGGCTGCCGATGCTACCCAGTCGGCATTCATCTCAGCCTATCAGTCGATCGGCAAGTTCCGCGGCGGCTCTTTCAAAGCGTGGCTGTTGCGGATCGTTTCGAACGCGTGCATCGACGAACTCCGGTCGCGCAAGCGCCGCCCGGTGACCCGGCTGGAGCCGGTCGATCACACCAGCGATGAGGAGATCGAATCGCCGCTCTGGATGGCAGACGACGCACTCTCACCGGAAGAACAGTTGGATCAAAGTGAGTTGTGGCACGCCATCGAAATCTGTCTTGCTCGCCTTTCCGAAGATTATCGGTTGGTGGTGACCCTGGTGGATATAAACGGCTGTGATTACCAGGAGGTATCCATCATTGTTGGAAAACCATTGGGCACGATCAAAAGCCGGCTGGCGCGCGCTCGAGAGCGGATGCAGGCATGCCTGCAAGGTTTTTGGGAACTTATCCCGGATAAATACCGTCATCAGGATAAGGCGATGCCATGACCGATCAGATTACTGCCCGCCAATGGGAACTTCTATCCGCGTACCTTGACGACCAAGTCGACGAAAAGGATGCGGCGCGCGTGCAACAAATGCTGGCGGACGATCCATCGCTGCGCTTGATCTTCGATAGAATGCGAAGCGGGAAAATGCTGCTAAACGAAATGCCCCAGCAGCCTGTTCCGCATCATTTCACATTGACGCGCCAGATGGCGGCGCAGGTACGACGGTCGAGTCGCAGGCAGGTCATGGGATATTCGTCTTTGGTAGCCATGTTCTTGCTGGTGGTGACCTTCGTGACGCAGTTGTTCACTTTTGCCCCACGGCTCAGCCTGGGTCCCCAGGCGCCTGTGATGGAGAGGGAAGCGATGGAAGCGATCACGCAATCACCCCCTCCAATCATCGTTTGGGGACAGCCTTATGGAAAAGGCGGCGGGGGGGGAGGGGAACCCTTGAACGAAATGGAAGCGCCCAGCCCCTTGCAAGCGACGCCCGGCGAAGCGGATATGATGGCAACGCCGGGTGTGGAGATGCTGCAGGAAAGTCCCCCGGCTTTGCAGGAGAGCCTGACGACGCCGCAGCCCGGCGGTCCGATCCTTGGCATTCGCCCCAGCGAGGAAGCTGGCAACTACACGCTTGCGCCAACCGCCGGGGTGGTGTTACCACCGGCTACACCGTCCGAACCATTTGTGCTCAGTGCGTGGTTCGCCATTCTGCAAGGGATCTTATTGGCAGCCACGCTTGTCACGGGTATTTTGTGGCTGGTGTTGCGGCGCCGGCGATAGGGAGAAGGTTTGACGGAATATCGTTTTTGCCCGCAATGCGGCAAACCACTGGTCGAACAAGTCCAATTCGGTGAATTGCGCCCCACTTGCGCAAATTGTGGCTTCGTTTACTTCGAAGATCCAAAAGTGGCGTCCGGTGTGTTGATCGAGCAGGATGACAAAGTCTTACTGGTGCGGCGGGTCTACCCCCCGGCGGAAGGTCGCTGGAGCATCCCTGCCGGTTTCGTCAACGCGCGCGAAGATCCACAGGCAGCGGCAGTTCGCGAGTGTTTGGAGGAGACCGGGTTGCAAGTCAGGCTGACTGGGCTTGCCAACCTGATCTACGGGCGCGAACACCCGCGTGGCGCTGACCTGATGCTGATCTACAACGCCGTGGTCACCGGCGGCGCCCTCAAGGCTGGCGATGACGCGGATGAGGCGGGTTTCTTCAGCCGCGCGGCGCTGCCCCCCCTGGCATTTCGCGCAACCTGTGTGGCGCTGGGGGTCAATGGTTGTGAAATGGAGGAGTGAATGGTGGAAATGAGCGATCAAGACCTGCTGACCCGATTGGATGACCTGCCGGACCTGTTGAAGATGGCTTGGGAGACGAAAGAAACCCCGGCTGATGACGTCTATGTCATCCAGGAACGATTGCAGGAGGAATATCGCCAAAAGGGCATACCTTTCCATTGGTCAATGCCTTACCGCCACCTGGCAATTTGCCCTATCTGCGGGACACTCGGCGCTGACATCAGTCATGAATTGGAAGACCCGCGTTCACAGGGCGGTCAAAGCCAACCTGTGCGGGTGGGATTTGGGAAGCGGATATTCATGCCGTGCGCAACCATGATGTGCCATTCAGCGCTGAACTGCGCGCTTTTCTGGAGCGCCTGGCTTGACCCGTTGGGGATGACAGCCATCCAACAGCGCGCTTGTTTCACCAACCACAGTGGTATACTTAATAAGAACATGCGTTCACCCAATTAAGCATGGAAAGGTATTCGCATGGCGAAATCCCGCCGCACAACCAGCGGGCGAGAGTCCCGCGGAAAAACTACACAGCGACCGGCGCCTAAGAAACCGGTCGGTAAACGGCCGGCACCTAAGCAACCTGCTGCGCGCAGTTCCTCAACCCGCCGCAGCCCGCAGGCGCCTTCTTCATTGCTGGGAACCATCTCCGCCGAGCGCAAAATGGACGTGGCTGGTGTCATCCTCGCCGTCATCGGTTTGCTGACGATGTTGAGCTTGCTGTCCGGTACGCGCGGCGTTGTTACGGGCGCCTGGGTGTCGATCTTGAGGCAAATTGCCGGCTGGGGCGTGCTCATTCTGCCGTTGACCTTGATCGGCATTGGCGCCTGGTTGCTGCTGCGCCATACTGAAAAGTTCCCGCTACCTTCGCTTGAGCGCTTGGTTGGCATCCTGTTGCTGTTCGTCAACCTGTTAGCTTGGCTTCATTTGCTGCCTGGGGGCGGTTGGGAGCTGGCGAAAGCTGGACGTGGCGGGGGCTATGTGGGGGCGTTGTTCGAGCGTGGTCTGGTGACCAGCATTGGCACGCTGGGCGCCGTGATCGCATTGATCGCCTGGTTCTTGATTGGGGTGGTCTTCACTTTCGATCTTTCGATTGTCGACCTGGCAAGCCTCTTCGACCGGAAAGCCCGTGCCGCCAGGGTTAGGCACAAGGAATCGGCGGCAGGCGCGCAGCCTCGAATGGAAAAGCCGCTCCACCCTGGTGAAGCGGCAGCTACCGCCGGTGGTATGCAAGGGCTGCCAGCTAACTTCCAACCGATCGGGGGTGTGCCTTCCCGACCGGTCAAGCGACCGCAAGCGCCTGCCAGCACCCCCGCCCGTGGAGATGCCGCCGAACAACCGGGAGGCTCAACGGCTGCTCCCCCCGCTGAAGCTGAAAGCATGCCCAGTCCTTCCACCTGGCAACTGCCCAGCGTGGAAGCCATTCTGGATCCCGGTACACCGGTGGCGGTGCAGGCGAATGTCGAAGCCGACCGCGCCCGCAAGATCGAAGAGACGCTGGCATCCTTTGGCGCGCCGGCGCATGTCGTCGAAATCCAGCGCGGTCCCACGGTCACACTCTTCGGCGTCGAACCGGATTTCGTCGAGTCACGCAGCGGGCGGATGCGCGTCCGCGTCGCCAAGATCGTCGCGTTGATCGACGACCTGTCCCTGGTGCTGGCGGCGAATGTGCGCATCCAGGCGCCGGTGCCCGGCAGGAGTTATGTCGGCATCGAGGTGCCCAATTCTGTTGTCAGTCGCGTCAGTTTGCGCGAGGTGGTGGAAAGCGAAAGTTTCATGACCAAACGCTCACCGCTGCGCTTCGCGTTGGGTAAGGACGTCTCGGGCAACCCGGTCTCGGCTGACATGACCAACATGCCGCACCTGTTGATCGCCGGCACGACCGGCTCGGGTAAATCGGTGTGCGTCAATTCCCTGCTGTGCTGCTTCCTGCTGAACAACACGCCGGATGAGTTGCGGTTGGTGTTGGTGGACCCCAAGCGGGTCGAATTGACCGGTTACAACGGCATCCCGCATTTGTTGGCGCCGGTGGTTGTGGAACCGGATCGGGTGATCAAA
>JABLXM010000149.1 GCA_013177815.1 Anaerolineae bacterium
CTTAATCTTAGCTATCGCTTCATTTTTGACGAGAATCTTACATCATGGGTTTGTTAGTACTTTTGACTCATTTTTGTATTGTGATAATCTAAATTTTTCACTTTTTCCGACTTTGCAATTGCCCTGTTCTCCTTACGCCATCGCTTGCAAACGTGGGCAGATAGCCGCTACCCCCCTGTGTTCTTTGGAAAACCACTAATGAACGACCGTTGACAGTCATTCAACTTGTTGCTAAACTATACAAGTAATATCTACTGTGTAGGAGGATTGATCGATGTATCAATTGGTGATCCGCACCGGTCCGACGACCGGAAAAGTTTTCCCATTGGATATGCCGGAAATGATCATGGGACGGGATCCCGCCGTTCAGGTCTCGATCAGCAGCCCCGAAATTTCTCGCCGCCATGCCCGCATCTACCTTCAGGGTCAATATTACGTTGTCGAGGATATGGGCTCTTTGAATGGTACGACCGTGAATGGTCAGCGATTGGCTGCTCCTGCCAGTTTGCGCCCCGGGGATGTGATTGGTTTGGGCGACCAGGTATCCTTGGTGTTCGAAGCCGCTGGCGCGGCTGCCACCGTAGCTTCACCCGGCAGGCAGGTGCCCCCGCCACCCACCACGCCTCCTCAGCAACCACAACCCGCCTATGTGCCGCCGCGACCTGCTCCGCCACCCCCGCCGGCATATGCCAACCAGCCGCCGCCCACTTACAGTGAGCCGGTGGCGGAAGGTCAGAAAAAAAAGTTCCCCACTGCCCTGGTCATTGTCCTGGTGGCAGTTCTGGTGCTCATGTGCATATGTGTTGTCGTTGGCTTTGCCATCGATTCCACCATGACGCCGGAGGAATATTGCAATATGTTGCCGTTCTGGCCGTGGTGTCCATAGTCCGTACTTGCTGAGATCTGATTCACTTCATGATGCTCGATACCGGGGATGCTTGTTACACGAGCATCCCCGCTTGCGTTTATAATTAGGTTCACGCTAATAGAAAAAATCATCCATGACAACCACCCACAACGGTTCTTCCCCAAACTGGACATCGACGACGAAAGCGATCATCGGTTTGATTTTGGTCGCGATCTTTGCCGCGTTAGTGGTGCGTTTCCAATCCATCATCGCTCCCCTGATCGGTGCATTCATCCTGGCGTACCTGCTCTACCCGATCGTCAGTGCGCTCACGAAGAAAAATAAACGCCTCTGGCGCTTGTTGGTAACCATCATCTATCTTTTTTTCCTGATCATCATCATTGGATTGCTGACTTGGGGTGGCATTTCGATATTCAATCCATTGATCAGCCTGGTGGATTTCATAGAGAAACAGGTCCTGAACTTACCGGCGTTTTTCGACCAACTGCTAAGTTCCCCTCTCCGCTTGGGTCCGTTTGTGATCGATCTGAACGTTCTGCCGCTCGAGAATTTTACCGATCAATTGCTGTCCTACGTCCAGCCTATCTTGGGAAGTATCGTCTCGGTCATCGGGAACTTCGCCGGAGGGGCTGCCAGTTCGATCGGTTGGGTCATCTTCTCCTTGTTGATCTCATATTTCATCCTCGCCGAAACCGAGGGCGTTCAAGAGCGTCTGCTCAATATCCAAATACCAGGTTACACCGAAGATTTTCGTTTGATGGGGGTGCAGCTCAACCGCATCTGGAATGCTTTCCTGCGCGGACAACTGATCATCATTCTCATCACCTTCGTGGTGTACACGATTCTGTTGGGCGGGTTGGGTGTGCGCTATTTCTACGTCCTGGCAGTGCTTGCCGGTCTTGCGCGCTTTGTGCCTTATATCGGTCCAGCCGTCGCCTGGACGACCTACGGTCTGGTGGCTGTGTTCCAGGGTACCACCCTGTTCGGGTTGCAACCGTTTACGTACGCGCTCATTGTTGTTGGCTCAGCCTGGTTGATGGATGTCATCCTGGATAATGTCGTTACCCCCCGATTGTGGGCGGAGGCGCTAAAGATACACCCGGCTGCGGTCATGATTTCTGCGATCGTAGCTGCCAGCCTGTTCGGATTGGTCGGCGTGGTGCTGGCAGCGCCGACCTATGCAACCATTAAATTGTTTTTAGATTATGTCATAAAAAAAATGTTCGACCAGGACCCGTGGGCGGATCTGGAAACCATCCCGCCTCCGGAGCCGTTGCGTGATCAGATGAAGCGGTGGCTTGACCAGGTTAGAGCAACCATATCAAAGATTTCAGGTAAATTATTTGGCAGAAAGAAACCGAAAGGAAATGACAATGTCACCAACACCCGAGATGAAAACCCAAACACTGGCAGAGACTGATAACTACATCGCCTGGCAGGCGGAAGAACCGGATGAGGTCACCTATCACCTGGAGTTGAACAACGTCACCTTGCACTTCTTCACCGAAGAATGGCTGGAGTTCCTGGATCTGGCGCGCTTGTTGGTGAAGGAAGAAGGTCGCCCCGGCAGCGCCCGTTGAATTCACACCCGCCTCGTTCCCATTAGAACGCCTGGCGCCTCACCGATGATGAATTAAACCGCTCCGAGCTGATGAGCAGGCGAAGCGCCGCAGCCTGTTGTCTTACCTGCGATGCAACCAAGCAACGCGGTCTTGTAATGACCGCTCCGCTGATGGAGAAGTGATGCTTGGGGGTGAACATACATTGAATAGAACATCTGCCTTGTTGGACGTACCCTGCCAGGCAGGTGTTTTTTAACACAAGCTGCTACCTGTTGGAAAAGTGGTGAATCCTGAGCCGAAGTGGAGCGAAGGCGAAGAATCCCACCATTTTTCTGCCATGTATACGTCTTATCCATCAGCGGATGCATCAGGATAACAAGGTGGCAGCTTGAGTCATATAGGGTACCAAGGTCTGGCTTCAATATCGCCCGCGTGCCTGCTGCGCCTCCGGGTTTTTCAGGTCCTTTTCGCTTGCCCGTGTCACTGCTACCGCGCAGGATTTGTATTCCGGGATCTTTGCCAACGGGTCTATCGCTTCGATGGTCAGGATATTGGCGGGCGCCTCGTGGAAGTGGAACGGGATGAACACAACCCCTGGGGTGGTCTTTTCGGTCACTTTACAGCGCAGGTGGATGCTCCCGCGGCGAGAGCGCACGTTGACGGTATCGCCCGATTTCACCCCCAATGCTTCTGCATCCACCGGGTTGATCTCCACCAGCGCTTCCGGGTATAGATCGTCCAGCCACGAATGGCGCGTCAGCGAGCCGCCGTGCCAGTGTTCCAGCACCCGTCCAGTCGTCAGGATGAACGGGTATTCCTGGTCGATCGATTCGGCGCAGGCGTGATATTCCAGCGGGTGGAACTTGCCGCGTCCGCGCGGGAATTTTTCGGCGAACAGGAACGGCGTCCCAGGGTGATTGTCATCATATACCGGCGTTTGTAAACCTACCTGCTCGATGCGCTTGTATTTCACGCCGGCGTATTCGGTCACAAGCGTGCCCATTTCTTCCAGGATCTCAGATGGGTGGGCGTAATCCCAGCGGGCGGTCGGTACCTCCAACCGCGCTTCGATGCGCTGTGCCAGGTCGCAGATGATCTCCCAGTCAGCCCGGCTCTCCCCGCGCGGCGGGATCACCTGCCGCACCCGTTGCACCCGCCGGTCGGTGTTGGTGAAGGTGCCGTCCTTCTCCGCGAACGTGGCAGCCGGCAGGAAGACGTCTGCAAAGGCATGCGACTCGTTGATGAACAGATCCTGCCCCACCAGGAACTCCAGTTGCTCGAACTGGTGTCGGGTATGGTTCAGGTCCGGCTCGGACATCATCGGGTTTTCACCCATGATATGGATGGCGCGCACGCCGTCCGGCGCGATATGACTGACGATTTCGGTCGTCGTCAAACCGAGTTGGCGATTCAGCGAGCCTGACGGCTGGTTCCAACCTTTTTCGAACTTGATCGCAGCCGCCTCGTCATCCACCCGTTGGTAACCGGGGTAATGCCACGGCATGGCGCCCGAATCAGAGGCGCCCTGGACGTTGTTCTGTCCACGCAGTGGATTCAACCCGGTCCCCAGTCGCCCGATGTGCCCGGTCAGCAGCGCCAGGTTGATCAACGCCAGCGCGTTGTCCGTCCCATGCACGTGCTGGGGGATGCCCAGCGCCCAGTAGATGGCGCCATTCTTGGCGCTGGCGTACATGCGCGCTGCCGCCACGATCAGGTTGCGGTCGACGCCGGATACGATCTCTGCGAATTCTGGCGTGAATTTCTCCATCGATGCTGCGAAATCTTGAAAGTTTTCCGTTCGTGTGTCGATGAATTCCGGGTTGAATAGTTTTTCTTTCAGGATGACGTGTGCCATCGCGGAGAAGACTGGCACGTCGGTGCCGGGTTTTTCCGGCAGCCACAGCGTTGCGTAATTCACCAGCTCGATGCGGCGCGGGTCGACTACGATCAGTTTGGCGCCATATTTCTGGATGGCTTTCTTCATTTGTAGCGCGATGATCGGGTGATTTTCGCTGGCGTTCGCCCCGGTCAGGATGAATACATCATTGTGGATCACTTCGGCTGCCGTGTTGCTCATCGCCGAAGACCCCACAGCCATCTGTAGCGCCACCACGCTGCCGGCGTGGCATAGGCGCGTGCAATGGTCGATGTTGTTGGTTTGGAACAACGCCCGGAACATCTTCTGCAGCAGGTAGTTGTCCTCGTTGGTCGCTTTGGCGCAGCAATAGACCGCCAGCGCGTCCGAGCCGTCCCGTTGGTAGATCTCCACCAACCGCTGCGTCGTATAGTCCAATGCTTCGTCCCAGCTAACTTGCCGCCATTCATCCAGGTCGAATGCCTGGGTGCGCTTGCCCGGTTTTTGCAGCTTTTTTCGTATCAGCGGCGTCGTGACCCGCTGCTTGTTGTAGACGTAGTCATAGCCGTAGCGCCCCTTGACGCACAGCGTGCCGCGGTTGACCACCGCGTCGAACGGAGTCGTCACACGATAGATGGTTTCGTTGCGCACGTGCATTTGTAGATTGCAGCCGACGCCGCAATATGGACAGGTGGTGGAAACGATGCGATCGGGTTGGATCATGGCTGCCTCCTACGCGGACGCCTGTGGACGGCGCATCCGGCTTTTTCGTTCGGTTCTGGTCATTTGCATGATCTGGTCGGGTGTGTATCCCAGTTCCATCAGCCATTCGCGTTTGGGTTTCAATGCGCCGGTTGGGCAAACGCCCACACATTGACCGCAGAACACACAGGTCGTCTCGGTCAATGGCAGGTCGTAGTAGGTACTGATGCTGGTGTGGTAGCCGCGACCGGAGAAGTTGATGGCATACGTGTACTGGGCGTCATCGGCGCACACCTGCACGCAGCGCCAGCACAGGATGCACTTGGCGTAATCTCGTATGTACATCGGATTATCGTCCAGAATGGCATGCTGGCGTGGTTCAGCCAGTGGGAAGCGCGCTTCATCGGCTGCGTATTCGTGCATCAAATCCTGTATGTTCTCGTCCTCCGAAAGATCGACGCTGGCGTTCAACATTTCCAGAATCGTGCGGCGGGCGTTCACCACCCGTGGCGTTCTTGTTCTTACCACCATGTCCTGTGACACTTTAGCCACACAGGCGGGTACCAGCGTGCGGGAGCCTTCCACTTCGACCACGCAAATACGGCACAACCCGTTGCTGGTGCAGAATTCGTGGTAGCAGATCGTGGGGATATTGATGCCGACGCTTTTCGCCGCTTGCAGGATGGTGGTGCCTTCCGGGACGGTGACCGGGCGCTCGTCGATGGTTAGGGTGATGTCATCTGTCATGCCTTATTCCTTTCTTTCCCGCGCGGGCTTGAATAGATCCTGCCACTGTTGGATGGCGCTCATCACGGCGCTGCCGGCGGTTTGCCCCAACCCGCAGATGGATGCGTCGGTCATTGTTCGAGCCACGTCTTCCAATTGTTCACGGTCGCCGGCGCTGGTGCCATAGGAGGCGATGTTTTGCAGGATCTCCAATTGCCGCTGGGTGCCGATCTGGCATGGGAAGCACTTGCCGCACGATTCTTCGGCAAAGAAACGCGCCAGGCGCAGCAGGATCTGCTTCAGGTCGCGGCTGTCATCGAAGACCATGATCACGCCGGAACCCAACGGCAGCCCCGCTGCTTTCAGGTCTTCGAAGCTCAGGCGCACGTCCAGGTCCTTTTCGGTTGCAAAGGCGCCCGCCGCGCCGCCGAACAGCGTGGCTTGCATCTTGCGCCCGCCGCGCACGCCCCCTGCCAGGTCGTACAGCACATGCCGGAAGGTCACCCCAAAAGGCACTTCGTATAGTCCTGGTTTTTCGACGTCGCCGGAGAGGCAGAACAACTTGGGTCCTGGCGAGCGTTCCGTGCCGATCTTGCGATATGCCTCCGCGCCGTTCGATAGGATGTAGGGGACATTTGCCAGCGTTTCCACGTTGTTGATCACGGTCGGTTTGCCGAACAGACCGTGTGTGATCGGGAATGGCGGTTTGATGCGCGGGAGTCCGCGCTTGCCCTCGATCGATTCGAACAGCGCCGTCTCTTCGCCGCAAACATAGGCGCCGGCGCCCAGCCGTAGTTCGAGATCGAACGAGAAATCGGAGCCCAACACCCGCTCGCCGATGTATCCAACCGTCATCGCTTCCTGCCGCGCTTGTGCCATCACCTCGAACTGGTGGATGTATTCGCCGCGGATGTACATGTATCCCTTGTTGGCGCCGATCGCGTAGGCGGCAATCAGCATTCCCTCCAGGATGCGGTGCGGGTCGCTTTCCATCATGACCCGGTCCTTGAACGTCCCCGGTTCGGCTTCATCGGCGTTGCACACCACATACTTGGGGCTGCCGGGCGCGTTGGCAGCGCCCTCCCATTTGACGCCGGTGGGGAACGCCGCCCCGCCGCGCCCCACCAGACCGGAGGCTTTGACCTGGCTGATCACCTCGGCGGGTGACATGCCAAGCGCCTTGCGGAAAGCCTGGTACCCGCCTGAGGCTTCATACGCTGCCAGCCAGGTGGGGGCGCCCTTGCCGCAGTTGCTGGTCAGGATGTCGACCTCCCGCGTGATCTGGGTGTGCGGTCTTCCGAAATTTCCGGTGATGATATCCTGCCAGGATTGCCCCGCCGCGCCGGCTGTTGCCATGCCTTGCACCAGCAGCGCCGGCGCATGCTCGCATAAACCCAGGCAGGGCGACCGTTCCAGTGCGATGGTTTCCAAGCCGCCGCTTGCCGCCTGGTGGGGGACTTCGCGATAGAAATTCTTGAACAGGCTGTCGCTGCCCGCGAAGGCGCACACCGGGTCGTTGCAGACGTGGATCACGGTTTCCGCGACCGGCTGGCGGTAGAACAGGGTGTAAAAGTCGATCACCCCGTGCACGTTCGCCAGCGGGATATGCAGGCTGGCGGCGATCCTGCTTGCAGCCGCTTGCGGGATATAGCCGAACAACTTCTGGGTGTGATGCAAAGCCGGCAGCAGCGCGCTCCGTCCGGTGGGAGCAAACTCATCAAGTTTTGTTTGCAGGTCCATCAATTTGGGATCATCCATGTGGTCTCCTTTGGCGAAGAAAATGGGTGAGTCTCGTTCGGTATAATTGGCGCATGATATCGGTTGCCATATTGGCGGGTGGTGGTTCACGCCGCATGGGGAGCGACAAGGCATTCCTCCCCTTTTTAGGCGCGACATTGATCGAACGGGTCTTGCAGCGGGTTCGATCGCTGGGTGATGAGTGTTTTATCGTTGCGCCCCCCGACTCGCGTTATGAACCCCTGGGCTTGCCGGTCTACCCCGACGTCATCGCGGGCATGAATGCCCTGGGCGGGCTTTATACTGCCATGCTCAAAGCCGCCCATCCGCTGATCGTTGTGGTCGCTTGCGATATGCCTTTTGTTAATGAACGATTGCTGCGAACACAGGTCGAGG
>JABLXM010000015.1 GCA_013177815.1 Anaerolineae bacterium
ACCTTAAATTATCCAATAACCTATTGACAATCAAGCATCCCTTCAATATAATAATTGTATACCGTATACTGTATTCAAAATAAAAATAGATCGACACTACAGTGGGTAATCTCCATACCGGTTTCCTCCCCTACTCAAAAAGTGAGCAATTGCAACTCACTGTTTCCCCCTTTGCTTGCGGTATTTATTCCCAATCTCGCGCCAAGCCCATCTGGCAGTGGGGAGCGGTGCGCGCCAGGCACGGCTGTTGTTGGGAGCCGTTGGACGGGATCGCTTATACGCCAAAGGATGGCGGGGGGATGGTTGCCTTGAACAACCCCGGCGCCCCTCAGATTCAGGTGCACCTGAACATTGAAATTCGTGATGGGGTGCTGGATGTGAGCCTGGAAGCGGCGCAAGGTGCGATCGAAGCCTTGGCGGTCGATATCCTGGCAAACCCGGACGAACACTACCTGGGTTTTGGTGAACATTTCAACCGCATCGACCAGCGTGGGCAAGAGATCGACCTTTGGACGATCAATGGCGCCTCCGGCAATCTGGCGTATAAACCGGTGCCATTTTTCATGTCAAGCGCCGGGTACGCCATGCGAATCCTGAACAGCGAACGTACGCTGGTGCGCCTTGCGCGTCAGGATGACCCCGGAGTCGTCTCGTTGCGCTGCGAGTCCTCAGTGCTGCGCCTGCAGGTTTGGACCGGAGAGCCTTTCGAAGACCTGCTCAAGCGCTATACCGAATTGTTGGGCGGCGCACTTTATGAGGCGCCCGCCTGGGCGTTTGGACCATGGAAATCACGCGACTGGATGGTTGAAAACCAATCGACCGTCGAAGAAGACCTGCATACCCCGCGGCAGCAGCGCTTGGCAGGTTCGGTCAAGCTGATCGATGCCGCCTGGCAATCTGAACTCAACGATTTTCAATTCAATGATAAATTCCCGGACCCAAGCGGGATGATCGCCGAGGCGCACCGGTTGGGATACAAGTTGATCTTGTGGGTCTCCCCCTGGATGCACCTGACCGATCCACCCAGCCAGGTTTACCAGTACTGCGCCGAACGCGGTTTTCTCATCCGGAACACGCGCGGAGAACCCTATGTCCACCGCTTGGGTAACAGCCCGGATTTCATGGGCACCTGCCTGGATTTTACCAACCCTGGTGCGGTTGCCTGGTGGCAGGAACAGATCAGCCGATTGGTGGCTATGGGTGTGGACGGCTTCAAGACCGATTTTGGCGAGCAGGTGCCTGAAGACGCACTGTTTTTCAACGGCAAAACGGGTCGGCAAATGCACAACCTCTTCCCGTATCTGTACAACCAGGCGACCTATGCCGCGATGAGCCGGAAGACCCACGGCATTTTGCTGGCGCGCTCGGCGTGGGAAGGATCGCAGCGCATGTGTGCGGTTTGGGCAGGCGATCAGAGCGCGGATTTTGGTCCTGCCACCGGTTTCCCGAGCGTGATCATCGCCGGGCAAAACGCAGGCTTGAGCGGTTTCGCCATTTGGGCAAGCGATATTGGCGGGTATTTTTGCCAGCCGCCGGAGGATGTGTTTGCCAGGTGGATCGAATTTGGTGCTTTCTCGCCGATCATGCAGGTTCATGGCATGGGCTGCCATGAACCGTGGCACTATTCCGAACGCATCCTTGATATTTACCGCCGCTATGCGCAGGTTCACACAGACCTGTTCCCATATATCTACACCCACGCCCGCCGGGCAGCAGCCACCGGCGTGCCGATCATGCGGGCGATGGTGCTGGCATTCCCCAAGGATAAGGGGATATGGGACGAGATGGTGGATCACCAGTATTGTTTTGGCTCTGAGCTGCTGGTCGCGCCGGTTTACTCTGGTTCCAACGAACAGCGACATTTATACCTGCCGGCGGGAAAGTGGCTGGATTTCTGGACGGGCGTAGCATACGATGGCGGCATGGACATCCGGGTGCATGCGGAATTGGACCACATCCCGGTCTTTGCCCGCGCCGGGGCGATCATCCCGCTGCTGGACCCGTCTCCGGATACCTTGGTTGATTGCGAAATCCCGGGTGTGCGCGTGGCAGGACAGGACCTGCGCTTGCAGATTTATCCGGGAGACAACGGTGCGTTCGAACTATACGACGGCACTGTGTTCGAATGGCGGCAGGATGCGCACGAGCTGATCATCAACCAGTTCGCAACGCCGCGTTGGATATCTGTGCGCTGCATGGCGCGTGCGAAGCATCCCACCCGCGTCATATGGCAGGAAGGTCATCCGATTGAATTGCTCCCAGCCAGCCTGAGCGGCGATAGCGGATATTGGCGCTTCTATGCAACAGAGCCAGGTGTGTACCGAGTTACTTTTACGCAAGAATAAACTTCGCTTTGGAGCGTTTTTGGAAGGAGGTGACCTTATAGCAACGATGTTCAGACTTTGATGAGATCATTTGAATGTCTGCTAATTAGTTTATATGGAGGATAAGATGGTAAAGAAAATGTTGTATCTAAACTTGCTGGTGGTGCTGGCAGTGCTGGTAACCGCTTGTGCGCCTGCTGCAACACCAACCGAAGAAGCTGCAATCCCGACAGAAGCTCCCACATCGGCGCCCGTTCAACCCACCCCTGAACCGGCAACGCCCACCGCGGAGCCTGAACCGGTCACGCTACAGGTTTGGGTCTATGATAGTTTTGCAAAGGAAGCCACAGATTCCATCTACGTAGCTGCGGAGAAGTTCCAAGAGATGTATCCATATATCACCGTGGAGATCATCCCAACCCAATCTGGCTCCGGCACGTTTCGAGATGCCTATATCGCGGCTGCCCAGGCGGGGGGCGGACCGGATGCCCTGATGGTGGATATCATCTGGACTCCTCAGTTGGCGGCAGCCGAACTGGCGCTCAACCTGGATGAATTCGCCTCAGAAGATATCAGCGCCTTTTTCCCCGGTCCGGTCGAGACCGTGATGTACAACGGTTCGATCTACGGCATCCCGTGGTATACCAACGCGCTCGCCATGTTCTATAACAAGACCGCCTTCCAGGCAGCAGGGCTGCCTGATCCAGCCGGTGGATGGACCTGGGATGAGTTCAAGACTGCCGCGACGACCCTGACCCAGGGCGACATGTACGGGTTCGGCGCCATGGCTGGTTACGGCGGCACCTTTGAATGGTTCCCGTGGTTGTGGCAGAACGGTGGAGAAGTTCTGACCGCCGATAACTCAGCCGCGGCATTTGCCAGCC
>JABLXM010000150.1 GCA_013177815.1 Anaerolineae bacterium
AGGTTGGCTAATGACGGTCGGCTGGGATTGACCCGGTCGAAGCTCAGGTTGATGATCCGCCGGCTGGGAGAACGCAAGGCATCCTCCACCAACAAGACCGCCCGGTCGATATCCAGCACCACCCCGGGCGAACCGGGTTCGAAGGTGGTGCTGCCCGGGATCGGCTGCGGCGGCGTCGCCGGCTGGTCGTAACGCGGTGCCACTTCCTCCGTCAGAAAACTGCGCAAGCGCGCCTCGGAAATCGTGGCACGCAGCGGCACTTCCGCTGGAGCCTCCGTACGGTTCCAAAGATAGTCCCAAAATGCTGACCAGAACGGCTGGTTGATGCGCTGCAAGTCTGCCGCCGCGATCATGGCTTCCAATTCCAGGTCGAAACCCACCACCGATGGTCGCAATTGGATCACCTGATCGTTATAGATCAACTCGACCGGGACGCCGTACGCCTGCACCAGCCGGTCTGCCGCCTGTTGTTGCGTCAGCCCCCCTGTCGGCACACCGGCAATGACCTGCCCGGGCAAGAAGGTCAACCGGATGCGGCTGAAGATCACCAACTGGTACACCAGCAGAATCACCGCGGACGAGATGAACAGCAACGAGAGCGCCTGCAGGAGCGACAACGGGCTTTGACGATATCGAATCATTGCCGCAGATTCTACCAGAAACCAATGCCCGCCAACCCCGGCGGAAGGTAGTCTCACCAGGAATTAAGTTTTCAACGCCATCCGTTATGACCGGTCAAGGCTAACCGTTGTAGACAACCTCGAACTATGGCATAATTCGGTATCGACAACCAGCATGTCATCATGAAGTGAGGAAATAGAATGGCAAAAAACACTCCCGCCGGTCTCCGCAATCTCGTTCTGTACTCGATCTACGTGCGCAATCATGGCTCAAATGGCACCTTTGCGGATGTTGAAAATGACCTCGAACGCATCCGGTCGATGGGCGTGGATGTGATCTGGTTCATGCCCATCCATCCCATTGGCGAGATCGACCGCAAGGGCAGCCAAGGCTCGCCCTATTCCATCAAAGACTATCGGGCGGTCAACCCGGAATACGGCAGCAAGGACGACTTTCGTCGGCTGATCGATAAGGCGCACCAGCTTGGTTTGCGGGTCATGATCGATGTGGTCTTCAACCACACCGCCCATGATTCGGTGCTGGTAGCCAAACACCCCAACTGGTACCACCAGGATGCTACCGGCAAACCGATCACCACCGTCCCCGCCTGGTCCGATGTGATCGATCTGCGCCACCCCAACCCCCAACTCACCAAATACCTCGCAAAAACCCTGGCGGACTGGGCAAAGTTTGGCGTGGATGGCTTTCGCTGCGATGTGGCATCGCTCGTCCCCGTCGAGGTATGGCGCGAGATCCGGCGCACGGTCGAAAAGGTCAAACCGCAGGTCATCTGGCTGGCAGAGTCGGTGCACGCCGAGTTCATCGAGCAGCGCATCGAGAACGACCTGTTCGCCGTACCCGATTGCGAACTCTACCGCGCCTTCGATATCACCTACGATTACGATATTTTCCCTGTTTGGCAGCATGCGGTCATCGGCAAGCAACCCGTCTCGCGCTACCTGGATATGCTGCGCTTCCAGAACTGCATCTATCCGGCGAACTTCATCAAGATGCGGTACGTGGAAAACCATGACCAAATTCGCATCATGAAATTGGCGCCCAGCCGCGACCAGGCGCTTGCCTGGACCGCCTTCCAGGCTTTCAACAAAGGCGCTTTCCTCCTCTATGGCGGGCAGGAATCCGCCGCCACCCACACCCCTTCCCTGTTCGAGCTGGACAAGGTGCAATGGGGCAGCTATGAATTGCAAAAATTCATCACCAGCCTAGCTGTCTTGAAGAAAGATCCCGCCCAGGTGCATGGGCGCTTTGCCATCCTCAACAATGACGCGCCCATCGAAGCCGTCTGGTATTACCCCCCTGCCAGCCTGTACGGCATCTTCAACGTCAACGGCGCCAGCGGCAAGATCCCGGTCAATTTGCCCAACGGCAGCTACACCAACCTGCTGACCGGCACCACTTTGCGCGTCTCTGCAGGCACCATGACGGCGCCCAAGTTCGCCGCCATCGTCCGCTACAACCCCGTAACGGTGCCCAGCGCCTATCGGGTTGAGATGCTGCGCGACCCCAATCATCAGGAGTAAGTATTCCTGGAAACCATTCGACAGCCCAAATTCATCCTGCGCGTCATCGCCCTGGGCATCCTGGTTGCCGCAGCCGCGCTGCTGGTCATCGCATACCTCCAGTTCCGCGCCGCATCGCCAGAGCTGCTCCCCGCCGGGTAGTCCATTGGGGGCATCCCCGTGGGCGGCTTGACCCTGGCGCAAGCCGGCGAACAAGTGCAGCGGGCATACGCTCAACCGCTCCAGTTGACCTACCATGACGCCGCCATCCTCGCCGATCCGGCGGACCTCGGCTTCCACATGAATCTGGACGCCATGCTCGCTGCTGCACAGGATCAAGACCCAACCGGCAGCGCCCCCCTGCGCGCGTTCTGGCGTTCGCTCTGGCGCCGGGTGGACCGTTCGGCAATCCATGTCGACCTGATCGCCACCATCAACCGCGATGCCCTGCGCACCTACCTGGAAGCGGCAATCATCCCGCGCTACGACCAACCCCCGCGCGCGCCCCTGCCCCAGCCGGGCGCCACCGGCTACCAGCCCGGCGTGCCCGGCTGGGCGTTGGATGTCGACTCCGCCATCTCGTTGATCGAAACCGCGCTGCGCTCACCGCTGGAACGCGTGGTCGCGCTGCCGGTGATCGCAAGCGATGGCGGTCTGCCGCTGCCGGAAAACCTGGCGATCCAGTTGCGCCAGTTGACCGAACTTTCCGGCTTCGATGGGCTGGTCAGCCTGGTGATGATCGACCTGCAAACCAATCGATCAGTGCAATACAGCCAATGGGACGGCGCCACCGTCGATCTGCCCGTGGCTTTTTCCGCCGCTTCCACCATGAAGATTCCCATCATGGTTTCGGTCATGCGCCGCACCGCCGAGCCCACCCCGCCGGAGGTGTTGCAGCTTTTCGACGAGATGATTGTCTATTCCCGCAACCCGCCCTCCGATTCCTTGATGGAACGCATCGACCCCGTCAGCGGACCGCTGTTGGTCACCGCAGACTTGCAAGCCCTCGGCTTGCAGAATTCCTTCATCGCGGGCTATTTCTACCTGGGTGCACCGCTTTTAAAGCTATACGAAACGCCCGCCAACCAACGCACGGATATCGACCTCGAACCGGATATCTACAACCAAACCTCCCCAGAGGAGGTCGCCGCCTTGCTGCAAGCCATCTACCAATGCGCCGAAGATAACAGCGGTTCACTGGTCGAGACCTTCCCCAATGAGATCACCCAAAGTGAATGCCGCACCATGATCGACACCCTCGCCCGCAACAAGATCGGATTGCTGATCGAAACCGGCGTGCCGGATGGCACCACCGTGGCGCACAAACACGGCTGGTTCGAAGAGGAAGACGGTCTGCTGCATGCCATGTCGGATGTCGCCCTGGTCTACACCCCGGGCGGGGACTACGCCCTCACCATTTTCATGTATCACCCCGATCAATTGGTGTTCGACCCCGCCAATGATCTGGTCACCCAGCTCTCGCGGGCGGTCTACAATTATTTCAATACAAAAACGAAATAATCCCGCTTGTTTTGGTATACTTGCAAAATCAGACCCGCTATCGAGGTTCTCAATCGCGCCAGCGCGGGAGATCGATCATCATTCTTTTTCTGAGACGTTGGAGGGTTGTTTGAAAAAAGCGATTATCACCGGCATCACCGGTCAAGACGGTTCCTATCTGGCGGAATTCCTGCTCGCCAAAGGCTATGAAGTCCACGGGCTTATTCGTCGCGCCTCCACCTTCAACACCCGCCGGATCGACCAGATCTATCACGACCCGCACCTCAACGGCGAGAAGGTACATCTCTACCTGCATTATGGCGACCTCACCACCACCGAAACCATGCTCGACCTCATCTACAATGTCCGTCCGGACGAGGTCTACAACCTGGCGGCGCAGAGCCATGTGCGTGTCTCATTTGATATGCCGGAATACACCGGCGATATCACCGCTTTGGGCACCACCCGCATCCTGGAGGCGGTGCGCAAGAGCGGCGTCAGGACCCGCTTTTACCAGGCATCCTCCAGCGAGATGTTCGGTAGTGCCTCCCCACCCCAGGGCGAGAATACCCCCTTTGAACCGCGCAGCCCATACGCCGCCGCCAAAGTCTACGCTTACTGGATTACGCGCAATTACCGTGAGGGTTACAATCTGTACGCCTGCAACGGCATCCTCTTCAACCACGAAAGCCCGCGCCGCGGCGAAACCTTCGTAACCCGCAAGATCACGCGCGCGCTGGCAGCCATCATCGCCGGCACCCAAAAGCACCTCTATCTCGGCAACCTGGATTCTCACCGCGATTGGGGCTATGCTCCTGAGTACGTCGAAGCCATGTGGCTGATGCTTCAACAGGATGTGGCAGCGGATTACGTCCTGGGTACCGGCGAAACCCACAGCCCGCGCGAGTTCCTGGAAGAAGCCTTCAGCTACGTCGGCATGGATTGGCAGGAATATGTGCGGATCGACCCGCGTTACTTCCGCCCGACCGAAGTTGACTACCTGCTGGCAGATGCCAGCGCCGCCCGCGAAAAACTGGGCTGGCAGCCCAAGGTCAACTTCCGCGAGCTGGTGCGCATCATGGTGGATGCCGATATGGAGCTGCAAGGCTTGACCCCGCCGGGTGAAGGGCGCGAGATCCTCAATCAGCGCTTCACCGGCTGGCATCGTTGGGACCAGCAGGTTGTCAGTATGGATCGCTAGCTTTGGATCGCAGTCTATCGATACTGCTCCGCAAGCGCTAAAACTTTATCCGCATAAGAATAGCCCACCCCCTCCGGTCCGTAGGCGAACAAAGCCTGGCGGATATCGCCGTGTTTTGCCACCAACCCCGCCAGGAAGCGCGTGCCATAAGCCACATTGAAATCCGGGTCGAACAACTCATCCATGCTGGGGCGGCTGGCGAAACACGGACCGTTGATGCACATGAACCCGGCTGCCACCCCATCGCGGGGCATCACTTGCATCAACCCCACCGCCCCGGAGCTTGAGTACGCCTGCGGATCGCCGCCCGATTCCTGCAGGATCAGCGCCGCCACCAACACCACGTCCAACCCGTTCGCCTGCGCATATTGCGTGATCAAACCGCACCAGCGGTTGACGCTATCCGGGAAGCGCCCGATGGCACAATCATCTTGCGGCAGCACGGCGGCATCGACATCATCATCCCGCGCTGGATTGTCCGCCTCGTTGGCAGGCTGTACGTTCACCGGCGGCGGCGCGCCGGCTGCCTCCGCCGGCTGCGGCAAGGTCACCAGCAGCCCGACCAACGTCACCGCCGCACTGCCCAAAAGAACGCCCATGAAGACCAGTTTTTGTATCCCGTCCATCGCTACACACCTTCGCTAATGATCGATCACCCAGGTCGCTGCCTGTGGGGAAAGCAAGGTCATCTTGAACCACACTATCCCAGGATGGCAGGCTGGCAACCGGCTTATCGATGTTGATTATAGTATATTTGTTCTATTATTGCAAGTCCCCCGGTCATCCACCGGAAAGTCACTGGATGTTTTCGCCGTTCAATCTGAACCTTCGGAAGGTTCAGGGACATTCACCACCCGCCAACCTCGCCAGCCCCCGCGCCGTCCAACACCCATCGCCCCGCACGTGCTATAATCCCAAAACAACACCGTACCCTGCCTTGAAAAAACAACGATGAAAACCCCTCATGCTCCCCGTATCCGTCCCGCGACCGCCAGGTTATGGCTGCTCGCCGCGCTGTTCTCCCTCCCGCTGTGGCTGCCGGCGGGCTGCGCCCTGGCGCAAGACCCCACCGTCGAGCCAGGCGTTGATTCGTGGTCCATCGCCATCCGAGAAAATGGTTTCTACCCCAGCCGCTGGCGTGTCAATTCCAACGCCCTTGTCACGGTGGAACTCACCAACCAGGCATCCTTCGATGCCGACTGGGTGGTGATGGAACGCCCGCCGGAACTGCCCTATGACGCCGGCGACGAAGCCAACGTCTGGTTCCGCCAGGCGCTGCCCGCCGGCGAAGCCACCACCTTCACCTTCCAGGCGCCTGCCATGCCGGGGGAATATGTCGTTGTATGCAGTTATCCGGGACGTTGGGAGCAGGGCTTGATGGGCAAGTTGATCGTCGCCCTGCCCGAGTGACAGCCGCTAGGCTGCCCGCTGTTTCTTCAGCTCGTTCATCACCACCAAAACGAATTCCCCCTTTTGCCCCTCAACCAGCCGTTTGACTTCGCCAGCCCTGCCGCGCAGCACCCGCTCGCCGGGCAGCGTCAGGTCGATTGCCAACAGCACCTCGCAGCCATCGCCGAAGGCTTCTGCCACTTCCGCCATCGAACGCGCCAGCCGGTAGGGGGTGTCCATCAACACCACCGGCATGCCCAGGTCGCGCAAGCGCGTCAGCGCGCGCCGGCGTTCGCCCTGCTCACGCGGCAGGAAGCCGCCAAAGACGAATTGATCCAATGGGCGCGCCATCAGTGAAAGCGCAGCCGCCAGCGAGGAAGGTCCGGGAACCGGGCTGACGCGGATGCCGGCATTGATTGCAGCTCTGATCAATCGCGCGCCGGGGTCGGCGAACACCGGTGTGCCGCAATCCGAGATCAACGCCAGGGTTTGACCGTTCGACAGGCGTTGGATGATCCCATCCGTATCATCCGCTTCATTGTGCTCGTTCAGCAGCATCAGTTCCTTGTGGATATCGAGTCTTTTCAGCAGCGTCGAAGCCACACGGCGCTCTTCACAAATCACCGCGTCGACCTGCCGCAACGTCTCGATGGCGCGCAGCGTGATATCGCCAGGGTTCCCCAACGGCGTAGCGACGATCCACAGCGTTGCGTTCGTATCAGCCATGCTTGCCGAACCGGCTGCTGATGATCCCCCTGCCAGGGGCGAAGAGAAACGCCAGCAAGAAGAAGAAAGTGGCGGTCAATACGACGGCTGAGCCTGATACGATATTGGCGTAATAACTGACGTACAAACCCACCAACCCGGAAAGCGCCCCCAAGCCAGCCGAAAGCGCCATCATGGCGGGCAGGCGCTTGGTGAGCAGGTAGGCGGTTGCCGGCGGGGTGACCAGCATCGCCGCCACCAGGCTGACACCCACCGTCTGGATGGAAACCACGATCGTGACCGCAATCAGCACCAGCATCACGATGCGCAGCCGTTCCACATTCAGCCGCAGCGTCGCCGCCAGGATCGGGTCGAACGACAGCACCAGGAACGGCTTGTAGAGCAGGATCACAGCCATCAACACCAGCGCACCGATGCCAGCCGTCAGCATCAGGTCGAAATTACTGACGCCCAGCAGGTTGCCGAACAGGATATGGCTCAGATCCACCGCGTAAGTTCGGATGGTGCTGATCAACGCGATGCCCAACGCCAGCGCCGCAGTGAAGATGATGCCAATGGCGGTGTCCTCGCGGATGGTGCCCTGGCGTGAAAAGTAACCGATCCCCAGCGCCACCAGCACTGCCGCCACCAACGCTCCCAGCGTCAGGTTGACCT
>JABLXM010000151.1 GCA_013177815.1 Anaerolineae bacterium
GGTGAAGGAATTGCCGATGGAATACGCTGTGGAAATGAATCGTTTGATACAGCTCCAAATGGCTGGCTCGGTAGGATAAATAATCAACAAGGTTAACAGGCTATTCATGGAAAAGTCCCCAAAAGTCGTTATACGCTCAGATCGCCATCAAGCGACGCCCGCGCAAGAATTTATGCTGAGGGCGAGCGATGTTGGTTTAAATGGTCGCGAATCAGCATTCGATGAATATCGCGCCAACGCGTTCGATGTTTACCGAGCGCTCCCGTTCCCCAGTGTTCGAGACGAAGCCTGGCGGCGGACGGACATCAGCCAATTGCGACCCTCGATGTATGAAATCAATCCGGATGATGAAATGTCCGAGATGGATACCGTTCCTGCGGCACTTTTGGACCCATTGGCAGCAGAAAAACATGCTGGTCAAATTGTCATTGCGGGCAACAGCGCCAGGGTCGAGCTGGACAAGGATTTGAGCGGTCGGGGGGTGGTGTTTGGCGACCTGGAACGAGTTGCCAAATCATACCCGGACTTGATGGAAAAAATATGCGGCTTCGCCGTCAAACCCAATGAAGGCAAATTTGCCGCGGTTGGGTCGTTGGCGAGGCGTGGCACCGTATTGTATGTCCCTAAAAATACCGTCATCGAAAAGCCCCTGCATAGTTTGTTGTGGGCAACGGGTAGTAAACGCTTATTGTTGAGTCATTTGATTATTTATTTGGAAGAGAACGCCTCGGTGACATTCGTCCATGAGAGCGCATCGGCAGAAGATCCGGTGAATTCGATCTTACATGCCGGTATTGTCGAAATCTATGTCGGCAATGGCGCCAACCTGAGATTTGTCGAATTGCAGTCGTGGAGCCGCCAGGTTTGGAACTTCACGCATGAGCGTGCGGTCGTGATGGCAGGCGGCACGATCGATTGGATCTTTGGGGCGGTTGGAAGCAAATTGACCAAGAATTTTTCTGACCTTGTCTTGCAAGGGGCGGGCGCAACTGGCAGGATGTCCGGCTTCTATTTTACGGATGGCGACCAGCATTTTGACCATGATACGTCACAAAACCATTTGGCACCCCATACGACCAGCGATCTGTTATTTAAGGGGGCGTTACGCGATGCCAGCCGGTCCGTCTGGCAGGGTATGATCTATGTTGCACCCGGGGCGGAGAAAACGGATGGTTACCAATCCAACCGCAACCTGGTGCTGAGCAAAAATGCGCGTGCTGATTCAATCCCCGGGCTTGAGATACTGGCGGATGATGTCCGCTGCACTCACGGCGCGACGATCGGGAAGATCGACCCCGAACCCCTCTTTTATCTGGCAAGCCGGGGCATATCCAAGCCTGAAGCAGAGCGATTGATCGTCGAAGGATTCTTCGATCCCATCATGGAACGAATCCCATTCGATGGTGTACGAACACGATTCTACCAATCCATCCACTCAAAAATGAGTCCACTGCCATAAAAGTTGTACTTCTTAAAGCAGTCATGCTAGAATTGATAAATTAATCGATAACCGAAATGGAGTCATCAATGGGTATTCCTTTTATGAATCCCCCTGATCAGGGGACGACGTTCGACGTTGGCGATACAGTCGAGGTTTATTGCGATCATGAGAAAAATGGTCAGCGCATTCGAGGGTGGCAAAAGGGCATTGTGGTGCAGGTCGATGCCAAGATGGTCGCTGTTCAATTTCGTACGAATGTGTACCTGACGGACGGGTGGATGGTGCCGGACCATATCCTATGGTACCCGCTGAATTCGCAACATATTCGCCCATCACAACGCAAGATGCGACCCCAGGACGCCAAATCAGGCTGAAAAAGACGTAGGAATTATGGGCATCACGATTTCAAACAACCCCCAGCGCCAAGATTTTCCGATATTATCCCGAAAGATCAGCGATAACGTATCGCTGGTCTACCTGGATTCTGCTGCCACTTCCCAAAAACCCAACCAGGTGATTTCGGCGATGGATGCGTATTACAGGAACAATAATGCCAATATTCATCGCGGTATTCATGTATTAGCTGAAGAGGCAACTGCTGAATACGAGCGGGCACGGGAAAAGATTGCCAATTTCATCGGTGTAAAGAATGTAAAGCAAATCGTGTTCACAAAAAACACGACCGAATCAATCAACCTGGTTGCGTATAGCTGGGGAAGAAAGAATTTAAAGACAAGCGATCATATCATCCTCACAGAGATGGAACACCATTCCAACCTGGTTCCCTGGTACATCCTGGCTGAGGAGCTTGGTTTCCAGATCGATTTTGTACCCTTCGACCGCGAAGGCATGCTCGATATCGACCAGTATCAAAGGCTATTAGAGAATAAACCCAAACTCGTGGCGTTTACGCACATGTCCAATGTGTTTGGCACCATCAATCCAGTTGGCGAGATGGTCAAGCTGGCGCATGCGGCTGGCGCTGTCGCGCTGGTGGATGGGGCGCAGTCAATACCGCATTTCCCGGTAAATGTTAGCGAGTTGAATATCGATTTTCTGGCTTTTTCCGGTCACAAGATGTGCGGTCCGACCGGCATTGGTGTTTTATACGGGAAGATCGAGCTGCTTGACTCCATGCCGCCTTTCTTGGGTGGCGGGGATATGATCAAAAAGGTTCGCCTGGGTTCTTTCAAACCCAATGAGGTGCCGTACAAGTTCGAAGCGGGCACACCTCCCATTGCAGAGGTTATAGGTTTGGGGGCAGCGGTGGATTATCTTGAGACTATTGGCATGAAAAATGTCTTCCGGCATGAGCAAGAATTAACAGCCTATGGTTTCGATGGTCTATCCAAGATTCAAGGCGTCAGCGTGATTGGGCCGGCAGTGGATAAAAGGGGGGGCGTGTTGTCTTTCGTGATGGAAGGCGTTCATCCTCACGACGTCAGTCAGGTTCTGGATCAGGATGGTGTGGCGGTGAGGGCAGGTCATCATTGCGCCATGCCGCTGCATGAAAAATTGGGAATCCCTGCTTCTACACGCGCCAGTTTGTATTTGTACAACGACAAGAGCGATTTGGATAAGTTGTTCTTCGCGGTCGAGCGGGTAAAAAGTATCTTTGGATAGCATATCATGGACGATTTATACCGAGAGATCATCATTGAGCGAAATCGAAGCCCTTTATATAAGGGTACATTGGAGCCACACGACATTACTTTCGAAGATGAAAATCCTTTATGTGGGGACGTGATCAGGATCGATTTGCGCATTGATGAAAACGACAAGGTGACGGAAGCTTTGTTCAGCGGGCATGGATGCGCCATCTCTCAGGCTTCTGCTGATTTGTTGGTCGAGTCGATCATCGGAAAGGGGGTGGACGAAATCAAGGCATTGACGAAAGCGGATATTCTTGATCTGCTGGGAATCGAACTCGGTGCGGTCAGATTAAAGTGTGCCTTGCTTTCGTTGAAGGTCTTGAAAGCAGGTATCTATGGATTGAACGAGGCGAGCGACAGCCTGGTAGAGGACGCTTAGATGACTGAAGGCACTCAATTCGAATATCTAAAAATTTGTTCAATCGAAGATGTCCCGGCGGGGGGGAAGTTGTCGATAGCGGTGGGCGACTTGGGCATTGTCTTGGTTAACTGTGCGGGGTCGTTTCATGCTGTTGCAGATATCTGCACGCACGACAATGGACCGCTGGGCGATGGCGAGCTGGACGGCTGCGAGTTGGCATGCCCCCGTCACGGCGCTCGATTTGATGTCCGCAATGGTATTGCCACCCGGTTACCAGCGGTAACGCCCATTCCAATTTACCCGACCAGGGTGGTGGACGGCTGGATCGAGATCGGCATTCCCGAGGGGTAGCCCGGGATTCAATTGGCAGCTATTGCTCCATGTTGGGGGTGCAGGCGAAAGAAGCGATGACCCTCAAAATATCGAAGCCTTCGGCATATGGTCTTTCAGCCAGGGCACCATTGCGAATTAAAGTCGCCCGTGTGATCTCGGGGTTGAAGTAGTAACGGTTGGCGTAGGTCTTATATTCTGCCAGGGCGTTTATCTTTTTTTGAACTTCCTCCTCCGAGACGCCAACCAGATAATTCGGGAAGAACCCGTAACTCGAGCGGATCACGTCAAAGCCCAGCACAGTCTTACCGCGAAAGGCGCGTAAAGCTTCCTGCGTGATGGTGGCATGATCCTGGTGGATATCCGAGGGGGTATGGACAAAGACGATATCTGGTTTAAACGAGCGGTTAAGCCGGATGAGATATTCGAGAATTTCCTGCCGCGCCTGGGGGAACCGGCGGGTTTCAAAATCACCCAGGATGATTTTTTCCGCCGGAACACCCAAGACTGCCATGGAGCGGTAATGTTCATCAACCAGGTCGACCAATTCCGGATTTTTCTTATTATCGGATAGCGTGACGCACAGGATATCGGTCTGGTCGACGATCTGCGCGATGAGTGCGCCGCATCCTATTTCGATGTCATCCGGATGCGCGCCGATGAAGCAGACGCTGCGACCGTAGAAGAACATGTCTTCGGTACGGGGTTCATTTGGTGCCAAGGAAGCCACCCACCACTTTCGTCATGACCAGTTTTCCATCTTGAGCGATACGGCGGGTTGCTGCTTGTTCGATCTTTTCCATAATTTGCTGGAATTCATCCTTGCTTTGGAAGAAAGTCGACCATAGCTTACGGTCTTCAGAGAGCGAAGCCCTTACGTATGACACAAAAGGTTCGGCGGCATCGAAGACCAGGGGATTTTCGAAGATGTGAACCTCGACTTTGGGGAATTCTTTCTTGATGACATCTAAAAACTCAGATGAATATCGCGATGAACCAGGCATGGGTGGAATTGGGCGGTTGTCGGTCGCCTCACGTATGATGTCGTAAAACAACTTTTTGTTCTCCGGCATGGGTCCGGTCGTAAACAGCCTGCCGCCAGGCTTGAGCACCCTTTTCATTTCACCGATAGTGAATGGGACATTGTCAGCATAATAGATGGCGAAACAGCACGAGACCAGGTCGTAAGCATCGTCAGGCAGGTCGAAATGCTTGTTGAAATCCAGATCAAAAAAGGAGATCGGTGCGGCGCGTTTCACTGCCTCTTGCCTGGCTTGATCGAGCAATTCCTGGTTTACGTCTCCACCGGAGATATTCGCCTTGCCGTTGAGGTGATCATAGTATGAAAAACATTGCTTGCCAGCCCCGCAACCAATATCCAGGATATCGATGCCGGGTTGAAGCGCCAATAAGTCCAGCATCCAAGCGTCGATATTTCGACCGCCATATTGGTTGTGAATGTCGATACGGATCGCAAGGTCATTCGTCGTTTCTCGATAATCGAACTTCATTTTTTCATCCCTTGTGAAAGTATGGCGGTAAGTATATGGGATGGGTATGAAATGGTCAAGGGATGATGATATCGATAATGGCTCTTTAGCAGGATGCTTCTTTAGGATTTTCATCCTCTCACTCGATATGCTATTGCACTGTGAAGTTTACATAACTATGGGTATACTTTTATTAAATAACCCAAGTTGCTACCTTATCGTTCTGAGGCATTGCTATTGGAGCGAAGGACCTCCATAACACGGGTACATGGTTGGAAATGAGATTCTTTTCGCTCTACTTTGGCTCAGGATGACGCCACATTTCCAACAGACAGCAACTTGCGTTAAATAGATCCATTCGTGAGGGAAGCCATGGACCTGAAAGATAATTTGAGGGAATGGGAAGAGCGGCTTTTAAATCCCCAGATCAGCAAATACCCTGAGCGAAAACGAGAATTCATATCACCATCTGGTTTGACGATCCCGAGAGTGGCGCTACCAATCGAAAGCGATTATTTGACCGACCTTGGTTTTCCGGGAGAATTTCCATTTGCCCGAGGCATACAGCCTACGATGTATCGTGGGCGTTTCTGGACGATGCGACAGTATGCGGGTTATGCCAGCGCAGAAGAGTCCAACAAACGGTATCGTTACCTACTCGACCAAGGGCAAACGGGTCTTTCAGTAGCGTTCGACCTGCCAACGCAGATCGGTTATGATGCGGATGATCCGATTGCGATGGGGGAGGTTGGGAAGGTGGGCGTTTCCATATCATCAATCGAGGATATGGAAAGGCTGTTCGAAGGCATCCCGCTCGGTAAAGTCTCGACCAGCATGACGATCAATGCCCCCGCGAGCATCCTGCTGGCGATGTATATCGCGGTGGCGAGAAAGCAGGGGGTCAATGAAAATATGTTGCGCGGAACGATACAGAACGATGTCTTGAAAGAATATGTTGCCCGCGGAACATATATCTTCCCCCCGAAACCTTCGCTGCGATTGATCACCAATATTTTCCAGTATTGTAAGGATAATGTCCCGAATTGGAACACGATCTCGATCTCGGGATACCATATCCGTGAGGCTGGGTCGACCGCGGTGCAGGAGGTGGCGTTCACGCTCAGCAATGCGATCCAATACGTCCAGGCAGCCATGGAGGTTGGGTTGGAAATCGATGAGTTTGCGCCGCAACTCTCGTTCTTCTTCAACTCGCACAATAATTTCTTCGAGGAAATCGCCAAGTTCAGGGCGGCGAGGAGATTATGGGCGCGCATCGTGCGGGAACGTTTCGGCGCCAAGGACCCCAGGTCCATGATGATGAGGTTCCATTCTCAAACAGCGGGTTCGACTTTGACAGCTCAACAGCCGGAGAATAATACGATTCGTGTAACCATCCAGGCACTGGCGGCTATTCTTGGGGGTACACAATCCCTGCATACCAACAGCATGGATGAGGCACTGTGGCTGCCAACAGAAAAGGCGGTCCGGACAGCGCTGAGAACTCAGCAGATCATCGCGACCGAATCGGGCGTGGTGGATTCGGTGGATCCTATGGGAGGCTCATTCCTGGTGGAATATTTAACCGATGAGATCGAGCGCCGCGCGATGGATTATATTAAACAAATAGACGATATTGGCGGCGCCTTGACTGCGATCGAAGCGGGCTTCATGCAGAAAGAAATCCAGGATGCCGCTTACCAGTATCAAAAATTGGTCGAATCCAAGGAGCAGATCATCGTTGGCGTCAATGATTACATCATCGAAGAAAGTATCGATCTGGAGTCGATCGTCGTCAACCCGGAAGTGGAAAGGCAACAAAAATCACGTTTGCAAGAATTACGGGCAAAGCGCGATGAAACCAAGGTGCAGGAACATAGCCAGTGGCTGGAAACGGCTGCCAGAGGCTGCGAGAATATGATGCCGGTGATGATTTCATGCGTGGAACAAAAACTCACGCTGGGCGAGATTTGCAAAGTGCTGCGTAATGTTTGGGGTGAATATCAATCCCCTGCCTGGGTCTAGGAGGTCAGGTTAATGGCTAAAGTGAAGAAGATCAACCACATCGCTATCGCAGTGCATGATATTGACGAGGTTGCGGCATTTTGGCGGGATGCGCTCGGCTTGACGCTCGATCATGTGGAAGACGTGCCAAGTCAAAAATCCAAGGTTGCATTTT
>JABLXM010000152.1 GCA_013177815.1 Anaerolineae bacterium
GGCGCGACCAATGCCGCCCGCCGCCCCGGTGATCAACATGACACGCGCTTCCACAGACATCATTCACCTCCCCCCTGCATGAATTGATCCAACTGCCCACCATCCAGCCCCAAGCCATCCAGCAGGTTGCGGATGGTGTTCCAGTGGACGCGTTCCCAGGCAGCCGGGCTGGAATTGGAATTGTGCGGGGCGAGCAGCACATTGTCCATCACCAGCAGAGGACTATCCGCGGGAAGCGGTTCGTTTTCGAAGACATCCAGCCCGGCGCCGGCGAGGCGACCGCTGCGCAGGGCATCCACCAGCGCCTGCTCATCCACCACCAGTCCGCGGGCAGTGTTGATGAGCACCGCGCCTGCTTTCATCCATCCAACCGTCTCGGCGTTGATGAGGTGGCGGCTGGTGGGGTTGAGATCGCAGTTGAGGCTGACAAAATCGGCGCGCCCGAGCAGGTCGCGCAAGGTGGTCATTTCGACATTGCAGCCGGCGAGAAAGCCCGGGTCGATCTGAACGACATCGTTGCCAAGGATGGTCATACCGAACCCGTGCGCGCGCCGGATGACCGCCTTGCCGACGTTGCCCACACCCACCACGCCGAGCGTGCACTCGCTGAGGGAACGCCCCATCAGCTTGCTCCAGCGACCGGCTTTCATTTCGGCATCCATCCAGGGCAGACGGCGGGCGAACGCCAGCATATAGCCGAGGACGCTGTCGGCTACCGGCAGCGAGAAGGCGTTGGGCGTGTTGCCGATGCGGATGCCCAGTTGGGCAGCGGCTTGACGGTCGATCGAATCGATGCCGGTGCCCCATTTGGAGATGACCTTGAGGCGCGGCAGGCAGGCGCGCATGACGCGTTCGGTGTAGCGGTCATCGCCGCAGATAGCGCCGTCGAACTCGCCCGCGTAGCGCATGATCTGGTCTTCTTCCATCCGCTCGCGCACCTCCGGCAAGAGCAGTTCAAGACCGAAGTGTTCAAACACCGGGCGGAAGCGGTCGACGAAGGGAAGCATGTAGGGGGCGGAGAGCAGGACGGTGGGCATAATCAATCCGTGGCAACCTGGCTGCGTTCGCGCAGCAACAGGTCGACGATCTTGAAATCCAGTTCGTTGTCGATGTCCCAGGCTTCGGCGGCATCGATCTCGAACATGATCGGGCGGTTGCCCAGGCGGTTGCGGTGACGTACCAGCACATCGCGCGTGAAGAGATAGAGGCAGGAATTTTCGGCATACACCGGGGGCAGGTCCTGCGTTTGCAGCAGGATGGCGGGGTTGTGGTTGATGGGACGGGTCAACTGGTCCCACAGGCGCACTTGCAACCGGGTGACGCCGAAGAGCGTCTCATAAGCGGGCGTGTTGGCGAGCAGCGTCTGAATGGCAGCCGAGACCGTGCGGGGGCGCAGCAGCGGGTTGGTCGAATGCGTTTGGAGGTAGAGGTCGGCTTCGACCTGGGCGGTGTCGTACATCAGGATCTCGTTCATGGGGACGTCGTCGGCGCGCAGGTGGGTGGGACGCTCGATCAGGCGAACGGTGGGATGATCCTGCCGGCAGCCAGCCATCACCTCCGGGCTATCGGTATCCACCACGATCTCAGCGATCTCCGGGCAGGCTTGCAACGTGGAGAGGATATGTTGGTACAGCGGTTTGCCCGCCAGGGGACGGTAATTCTTGCCAGGCACTCTTTGGGAATGATGCCGCATGGGCACCAGTGCAACGATTTTCATCCGGCTGCCTCCTCATCGGAATCACTGACCTCTTTGACACTATCAGTATACCGGATAGGCGCCACATCGCGGGCACCATCATCGTGCCCCAAACCCGGTTCGAGCGGGTAGTAGAACGATTCACGCAGGCGTGCAGTCATATGACCGGATTGGCGATACCCCTGATAAGTGCCCCAAAATTGCAGCCAGCGAAAGCGCAGGATGCTGCGCCAGGCGTTCCCAACCACCTGCTGGCGTTTGGCTTGCGCCAGGTCGCTGGAAATGTTGGCAAACCACAGGCGTAGCACATCCCAAAGCGTGAAGGCTGCCTGCGGGTAAATGCGTTTGAAAGCCATGCCCTCGCGGCGGTAGCGATTGTAGGTGCCGCGGCTGCTCTCATTGTGCACGTGGATGATCTCGGCTTCCGCCGCATAGGAAACGCTGTAACCCTGCTCGAATGCCCACTTCGCCCAGGCGAGGTCTTCGAGTGCGGGCAGGTGCTCGTCATAGGGATGCTCCTGCCACAACGCCCGCCGAATGGCGGCGTTGGCATTATTGCAGAAGGGATGATCCTGGCGGGGGATGGACTGCTCCGCGAACCAGCGCTTGAAGATCTGCTGTTCCGAGAACTGGGAGGCGGCAATGCCGCGCTGCTTGCCATAGACCAGCGCCACCTGGGGCTCCTGAAAGGGCGCCAGCAGGTGCTGGAGCCAATCCGGGTAGACCGGGTAAACATGGGCGCTGGCGATGACGATGAACTCACCGTGGGCATGGCTGATGCCCAGGTTGAGCGAACGTCCAAAGGTGAAGGCTTGCGGCTGGATATGCACCACGTCCACGCCGAACTGGCTGGCGATCGCCACGGTGGCATCGGTGGAGCCTGAATCAACCAGCACGACCTGCGCCGGCTGGACAGTCTGCTGGCGGATGCCGGTCAACAGACGACCGATGTGCTGCTCTTCGTTATAAGCACGGATGACGATGGTGCAGTTGGCGCTCATAGCGGCAGCAAGAAGTCCCCTTCCCCCAGGATACCTTCATGAATGACCCGCATGGTGGGCGAGCGCTCCGGCAGCAGGTCGCGGAGTGAAAAATCCTTCAGAGAGACATAGCCGTTCCAGACGCCATCCGCCACCAGGTAGTCCTCGAACGGCAGGGAGGTGCGGAACAACTGGACGTACAAGAAACGGCGGGCGTTGCGTTGAAACGCCGGCGGCACCGCGATGGCATCCGCCGCCAGGAAGCGGCGCGCCTGGGCGCGGTAATCGGCGGCTGACGCCGGGAAGAACACGGTCGGCAACTGAGTATAGCGCGCCTTGCCGCCGCACAGCACCGCCGCGCCCAAAATGGCGGCTTCCAGCCCGATGGTCGAGTTATAGACCATTACGAATTTGCTGCGGCGGATCAGGTCGTAGGAGCTGAGGTATTCATGTGAATCGACGAAGATGACATTTTCCAGCGCGTCGACCCGGTTGGCGCGCACCCAGGCAGCCACGCTCTCGCGGCTCTCCTTGCCACCCCGATGTTCATCCGGGTGGGCGCGAATGACGAACAGGGTTTGCGGCTCCCCGCGGATGATCGCGAGCACGTCATCCAGCCAGGCGAACATATGGGGATAGAGCACATTGGCGTGCCCCTGGCTGGTATCGAAGATCACATTGGTGAAAACCGGCACCACCTGCTTGAAGCGCGCCATCTTCGCCGTGATCTCAGGGCTCAATGCGCGCATCTCCTGCCAAAATTGGATGCCCGCCATGCTGAAGCGTCCCTGAAAGCGCTCCTCGAGATACTCATCCAGGCGACGCGACTGCCCCGGGTCGAGTTCGAACGAATCCGGAATATCGATCGGGTAAGCGGTGGCTTCGCCGGTGGTAAAGAAGGCGGACATGGGCTGCAAGCCAACCTCGTGCGAGACCACCTTGACGCCGCGCCGGCGGGCTGCCCAGCGCGCAACCGCTTCGGGATAGAACATGCCGTTGAAGACCAGCAGGCAGCGCGGTTGAAGCTCAGCCAGCATCCTCTCAACATCGCGATAAAGCGACCAGGCAGAGAGCAGGTAATGGCGGAAGAGAAAACGGGTGTCGAGATCGTCTTCGAGGTGATGCCGGCGCAGAATCCAGCGCAGCGAGGACAGCACCAGGCTGCCGAGCGGTACGTCTTCCACCGTGACGGCGGACAACTGCGCCAGGTCCATATCGGACAGCGCCTGCGCCAGGCTGGGATCTTCGGTGTATTCGAATGCCCGCCTGCGCGCCTGCCGGAAAGCGGCATCCGACTGGCGCAGGCATTCGCGGCATGGCGGCAGGGCATGAACATCTTGCTTGTTGCTGCCCAGCACGCAGCGCGTCAGCCCGCGCTGACAAACATAGTGGACGACCGGAACGCCTGCCAATCGCAGCGACCAGGCAATCAGCAGCGCGAAACCGGCGTTGAGACTCATGCCGCCCAGGCGCGTGGAGGCGTTGAAAATGACCACCGGATGGTCATCACCCGGCATGGGCGCCCCGCGAGCGGCCGCCGCACTCACGCTGCGCAGCGTCCCGCGGGTCTCCCACTGCAACCACTCGCGGCGCGCGCGGCGGTAGACACGGTCAAGGAACTTCATCGAACCTGTACCTTCGGTCATGCCATCACCACCCGGCGAATTCACACAACACAAGCTCACGCCTCAAACCTATTGCACCCGGCGTAATTTTTTCAGGGATGACAGTTCGCTTTCGTAGACCTTCTTGACGCCATCGCCCAGGGAATCTTCGGTGACGCGAATGTATTTGACCAGGCGTTCGAACCCGCCCGGCTCAACCGAGGCAGCCTGGTCGGTGCCCCACATGGCGCGGTCAAGGGTGATGTGGCGCTCCACCATGCAGGCGCCCAGCGCCACCGCGACGACCGAAGGAATGAGACCGACCTCATGACCGGAATAACCGATCGGGCAATGGAACTGCTGTTTGAGGGTGGTGATCATCTTGAGGTTGAGTTCTTCGGGTTCGCACGGGTAGGTGCTGGTGGCATGGGTGATGACCAGGTCATCTTCTCCCAGGACGGCAACCGACCGACTGATCTGCTCCATGGTGGACATGCCGGTGGAGAGGATGACCGGTCGCCCGGTCTTACGCAGGTGGCGCAGCAAGGCGTGGTCGGTCAACGAGGCGGACGGCACCTTATAGGCGATAGGGTCGAAAGCTTCCAGGAAATCGACCGAACCTTCATCCCAGACAGAAGCAAACCAATCGATGCCCAGTTCGCGGCAGTAGCGGTCGATCTCGGCGTATTCCGCCTGACCAAACTCGACTTTATAACGATATTCCAGGTAGGAAATATATCCCCAGGGCGTATCGCGCATCTGGGATTGCTGCTCCGGCGGGACGCAAACCTCCGGCGTGCGCTTCTGGAACTTGACCGCGTCCACGCCGGCATGTTTGGCAGCCTGGATCATCTCTTTTGCGATGGCAACATCGCCGTTATGATTGATCCCGATCTCTGCCACCACATAGGCAGGATGCCCGTCGCCAATCGAGCGCCCGCCGATCTTCACTACATTTGCCATAGGTCCACACCTTTCTTGGTCAGGATCATGTCACACAATTCCCGCACCGCGCCAAAGCCGCCCTTGCGGCTGAGGCGCATATCCGCCTGGCGGGCAGCGGCTGGCAGGGCATCCGCCACCACCACAGCGCAGCCCACCAATGGGAAACAGGGCAGGTCGTTGATATCATTACCGAGGTACACCACACGTTCAGAGTCGATGCGGCGTTCCGCCAAGATCGCGCGCAAGCGCGCGGCTTTGTCCGCGACGCCCTGAACGACGGGAAGTTTGATTTTATCACAGCGGGCTTTGACGACCCCGTCCGTCTCGGTGGAGAGCACCAGCACCTCCACACCGGCGGCGCGCAGCCGGTTCAAACCGAGCGAGTCAGAGCGATAGGCGGCGACACTCTCACGACCGGTCGAATCGACGAAGACGCGATTGTCGGTCAACACGCCGTCGAAGTCCAGCACCAGCAGGGCAGGGTCGGCGGGCAACGGGCGGCGGCGCGTGGCGGGGTCCACCATCTCCAAACCGGCGTTTTCGACCAGCCATTCGTAACGCAACCAATCGAAGGGCGTATCGATATCGACCGTATAGCGCGGGTCGATCCCGATGCCCAGGACCACCTTGCCGGTCAGGCTGCCTTGCTCCAGGATGGTGGATACCCGGATGGCATCCACATGCCCGGTCTGCCAGTGCACCGCGGGCAGCGACTGGCGGGGGGCGTTGTACGGTTCCGGAATTCCCGGCACTTCCAACAGGGGGCTCATGACGCCTGTGCCGGGGTGCAAACGCCACATTTTATGCGGGTTCTGACCGGCAGGCACCACGCCTCGCACACAGCCGGCAGCCGGGTGCGCCAACAGGCGCGCCACGGCGGCATCGATCAAGCCAACCGGTCGCAGCGGCGAAGTGGGGCGCAACTGGACGACGACCTGGGGGTGGTAATCCTCGTGCTCGGCAAGCCATGCCAGCGCGTGCTGAAAGACCGGCAGGTCGGTGGTATCATCCTGCGCCAGCGAATCGGGGCGCATGAAGGGCGTCTCGGCGCCCCATTGGCGCGCGACCGAGGCGATCTCTGCATCATCCGTGGAGACAATCACACGGGTGACGCTCTCCGCCCGCAAACCGGCAACGATACTGTATGCCAGCAACGGGTAACCGGCGAAATCCCGGATATTCTTGTGCGGAATGCCCTTGGAGCCGCCGCGCGCAGGGACGAGCGCCAACACTTCGGGTTTGTCTACCATGCCGTCCAGCCTCCATCGACCACCAGATTGGCGCCGGTCATATAGGAGGAGGCTTCCGAAGCCAGGAAGAGCAGCGCGCCGTTCATCTCGTCCTGGCGCGCCATCCGCCCCATGACGGCGCGGGCGGAATAATTGGCATTGAACAGGTCATCATGATCATTGAAGACCCCGCCCGGCGTCAGCGCGTTTGCGCGGATGTTCTTGCCGGCGTAATAGGTCGCCAGGTAACGGGTCAAGCCCAGCACCCCGGCTTTGGTGACGCTGTAGAAAACGGGCTTGTAGCGCGGCGGCTCGCCCGGGCGCTCGTAGATGCGCTGGTCTGGACCGACCAGACCGTAGGTGGAGCAGATCAGGATGATGGCGCCGGCGCCTTGTTGCAGCATGGGGCGCACCGCCTGTTGGGCGCACAGGAACATGCCGGTGAGGTTGACATCCAACGCCTGCTGCCAGGCTGCCAGGGGAAATTCCTCGAAAGCGCTGGCGTGCCGTCCCTCACCGGCGGCATCGAACTTTGGATCCAGCGCGGCGCTACAGACCAGCACATCCAGGCGACCGGTGCGGTCGAGCGCCTCGCCGACCATGCCTTTGACCGAGGTGGGGTCGGTGACATCCACCTGGCAGCCGGATGCCTTGAGACCGGCAGCGTTCATCTCCGCTGCGACGCGCCCGGCTGAAGCGCCATCCACATCCGCCGCCAGCACGTGCGCGCCGGCTTGCGCCAGCGTGCGGGAGAATTGGCGCCCAAGCAGCCCGGCGCCGCCGGTGACGAGCGCGGTCTTGCCGTCCAATCGAAATTTATCGAAGATATCGCTCATGCCTTCATCCTTTTTAGTTGGGGTCTCCCCAGATGATGCCATCCTCCGCCCGGCTGTAGACCGGCAGCCCGGCTGAAACCTCGTCCAACCAGGCGCGGTCTTGCGGCTCCTGAATGATCTGGTCATACTGGAATATCACGATCACCCCCCTGCCCTCGAGAACGCTCTGGCGGATGTTGGCAAGGTCTTCGGCGTAGCCCTCGCGGGGCAGCAAGGTGGCGGGGTTGATGGGCGAGGGCAGGATATAGGCGGGACGATCTGCCAGCAGGTAGACCACCGACTGGCGGTTGGTATAGATGGTCACATCCGGCAAGGTCTTGGTCTCCGCCAGGGTGCGCGATGCGGTCCAGGTGGGGCTGGCAAAACCCTGCCCGCCCTCACGGTAGAGGGCGAAGCCATCGACCGCATCCTCGGCAAATGAGAGCAGCAAACCAATCACCAACACGGCAACCGCAACTCTGGTCGCCCAACCGCGCCGGGGAAGCAGCCAGGCGAGCAAGGCGAAGAACAAGACCAGCAACGGCAGGTATAGCGGCGCCAGGATGCGGTGCTCGAAGATGGGGCTGGCATCCAGGAACATCATGGTCAGCACCAGCACCAGGAAATAGACCACTGCCAGGCAGGCAAACAGCCAGCGGGTCAAATCACCATCGTTTTCACCGCGACCGGCGGTGCGCGACAGCCGCAACGCCCGCCGAACCGCCCACAGCGCCAGCGCGAGCAGAGCGAGCGCAAAGACCAATCCCCACGCCTGCCAGAACCGCTCGATCAGCCCGCCGGCTTCCGGCAGCAGCCAACCCCAGAAGTTCACCAGCCCCTCACGGATGTTGTCGACCGGGATGGGGTGGAAAAGCAGTTATCGATTGGCGACGGTTTCCGTCACCAGGCGGTTGCGGATGAGCCAGGCGAGCGGCGCCGGGATGCCGCCAAGCAGGAAGATGGCGGATGTTGCCAGGCGGCTGCGCCAGGCGGGCTGCCAGACCAGGATCGCCAGGATAGCGGTGATGAAAAGGGATACGCCGACATAGCGGGTGATGAATGCCAGACCGGCTGCCAAACCAGCCAGGAAAACCAGCCATCTACGCCCGCGTTCCAAGCCACCTGCCAGCAGCAGCAGGCAGGCAAAGCTCAACGCCAGGTACAAAGGCTCGCTCATGGCGAAGAGGTGGCTGCCGACCAGCGGCGCGCTGATGAGGAAAGACGTACTGGCGAGAAGCGCCAGGGAGGGTTTGCGCGTCACCCGCCAGACGACCACACCCAGCAGCAGCACGTTCACGCCCAGCAGGGAGGCGTTCAAGACCGCCGACGCCTGGATGGTCTCCCACCCCAACAGGCTGACCAGGGCGATCATGATGGAGAAGAACGGCGGGTAATTGGTGATGGGGCGGGTGGTGCCGTCGCCGGTCAGCCGGCTGTAGCCCTGACCATCCAACAGGTTGCGGGCGCCGGCGATATAAGCGACCGAATCGTTCACCAAACCAATGCCGTCGGGGGTCAAGTAAAAGAACAAGATCACAGCCGCCAGCGCCAATGCAAAAAGACCCACCCACAGCCACCAGGCGCCCTTGATCTTACCCGATTGGGTATGCACAGTTTTCTTCATGGTCTCTCGTAATAAAAGATGCCGCCGTCGGAACCGCGGTACGCGCGGTGCAGACCATCGACGAATGCAGCGATGCGTTCCGCGGTGCGGTCACCATACAAGCCGGCGAACTGGTCATCGATGGTATCGAACAACACCAACACCGCTTTGCCCTGGCGGAAAAGCCGTTGGGGGTCGTCGTTGGAAAGGTCGCCATCGCCATAGCGGGTGAAATCCGCCTGGGGCTGATCAAAATAGACCTCCTTGACCGGGTAAGACGCGCGACCGGTGAGCGCCAGGACTGCCATATCCTGGTTGGTCACGATCAGGACATCGTCAGGCAGTTCCCGCACAGCTTGCATGGTCTCGGACTCCTGCCATTCCGGCATGGTGTATCCAAGCCCATTGCGGTGCAGCGCCTGCGAGATGTTTACCGACCGAATGCCGTACCAGGCAACGCCCAACACCAATGCGACCATCAAAGCCGGCTTGAGCCAGGCGGGGCGCTCGATGCGGTCGAGCGTCATATCGAACGCCAGGAACAACAGCCACAGGATGGAAACGTGGAGCGGCGAGAGCATGCGCAGGTTGATGGTGATGGGCGGATAGGTGGTGACCTTGACCAACACGGTCACCCCAAGGAAGACCAGGCTGAAGAGCGCCAATACCGTCATCCAGCGCGTGCGCGGTTCGCCTGCGGCGGGCTGCGCGGCGCTTCGCCGGCGCCATGCCAGCCAAACCAACCAGGCGAGCGCTGTCAGCGCCGCCAACGGCACGATCAACCGGTTCAAAGCGCCGGGATAGGGGGATTGATAAACCCAGGAATCCGGGATGAACCAAAACAACAGCGTTTGAACCATATCCTGCCAAAACCCGGACAGGCGGTCACCCAGGCTGGCGAGATCCAGGCGGCGCGAAGCAACCGTGGCGGTATTGGCGAGATCGATCCAGACCCACACCGCCATCGGGATGAGGCTGGTAAAGCTATAAATGGCAGCCTGCCCAAACCGGCGGGGAATACGGGATTTTGAAAGGAACAAAATTCCCAACAGCGCGGTCGCGATGAAGGCGATGGCGATATAGCGCGTCAGGAAGGACAAGCCGGCAGCCAGGGCAGAGAGCAGCAGCCAGCGCAGGCGGGTGAAGCCAAGCCGGTCGTCCGCCTGCGGCTGGTCGAGGTGACGGATGATGAGGGAAAGCGACAGGAAACCCAGGAAGATGGCGAGCGGTTCGGACATCGCCCAGGCATAGACCGGGATCAAGACCGGCGAGAGCGCCAGCAGCAGGCTGATCGCAAGCGCCAGCCACGGACGCCGGACGACGCGCAGCGAGACCAATCCCACCAGCAGGACCAGACCAAAGAACAGCGCGATGTTCAGCCAGCGGGCAGCAGCCACCAGGTCCAGACCCAACGCCCCCATCGCCGCCAAAACGAGTGAGAAAAACGGCGGGAAGTACGGCAAAAGGCGAAACTCCCCCTGGGGACCGACCAGCCCCAGCCCCTGCCCGGCGAGCAGGTTGCGGGCAGAACTGATATAGATGGTGGCGTCACCGCCAATGCCGGGACCGCGCGCCGTCCCATAGGCGACCAGCAACGCCCCCGCCAGGGCAATGATGACAACAATGGCTGGCATTGCACGGGTGCGCAAGGATTTGACCATCACTGATCACGGCTCCAACATGAAGATCATCTCGTCGCCGATCTGGTCGATATAGACCAGACCGCAGCGCTCGGATTCGGTGCGCACCCAGGACGGGTCATCATAGGCAGGCGCATGCACCAGCACATATTCTACGCCCAATCCATCCAGCATGGCGCAACTGCGCTCGTCGGGGAAATAGTCCATGATCGGCAGGAGCGACCGGTATTGCGGGGGTGGAAAGGCATTGAAGAAACCACCCACATAGGGTTTGCCGTTGATGAGGGTGTTGTAGATCTGCTCCTGATCCTCGCCCATGCGGAACGGGAACTGGATGACGGCGCCCTCGCCGGGCTGCTGCGCCAGCCAGGTATCGACCGGGCGCGCCTGCACCGGCGAGAACTGGCGATAGAGACCGGGATAGAACTCGAACAGCACCAGAAGGAGCAAGCCGGTTGCCGCCAGCGGGCGCCAACGGGGCTTGATGCGCGCCAGCAGCCAGCTTGCACCCATGCCGGCAGCCGCACAGGAAAAGAGCAGGACAAAAATGCCAAAACGGGAGAAAGCGCGCAGCTTGGCATAGAACGGCACGAACTTGAACATGAGAATACCGGGCAGCGGAATGGGCGCTTCGGCAGCGCCAACCAGGTCCTGGAGGAACGGCGGCACTGAAATGAGGATCCGTTGCTCGTTCCAGTGTAAATCCAGCCCAAAGGACAAGACCAACGCCAGCAAGCCGCCCGCCAGCATCAGGATGAGCAGGTGACGGCGGCGGCGGTCATCGCGGGCGAACCAGGCGAGCACACCCAGAATCATGACGACCCAGCCAATGGTGAGGGATTGTTCGATCCAAAAATCGCGCGAGAAAGTCTCACCAACCCAGCGACCGAAGAGGAAGTGATCGGTGGCAGGAAGGAGATAATCGGTGGGGTTAGCGGAGGCGGCGAACTGGCGCAAGGAACCCAGATCGCGGTCGGGGAGTCCACCCTGGCGGTTGAGCGCAATGTATGGCGTTACCGCCGCCAGCACCAGCGGCAGCGCGACCACGCCCGCCAGCACCCACTGCAACCAGAAGCGCCGGTCGCGCCAGGCGCGGCGCTCGATGAAGAGCAGGTAGACCAGCGCGATGAAAGCGCTGATGATGACGGTCATGTAGAGGTAATACTGGGAGGTGAGGGCAATGAGACCGAGCATGCCGC
>JABLXM010000153.1 GCA_013177815.1 Anaerolineae bacterium
GATCAGAAAATGCGCCACGCGGAAAGGCATGAAGGCGAAAGCGGTGCCGGCGAGCAACGCGCCGAACGGGCTGCCGCTGATATCACGCACCCACAGGTACATCCCCAACCCGGACAGCACGAAGGAGAGCAGCATGGCGGCGTTATAGCCAAAGGTGGGACCGCCCGCCAGCGCGAACGGCATCGCCAGCCCCAGCATGGCAGGGGTGATCTCGGTATACGCCAGGTTCCAACCTTCGGGGTAATTGAGGAACCAAATATTGAGCGGGTCGGCGCCCAGGGAGAAAAGCGCCTTCTTGAACCAACCGATCATCCAGACGAAGTAGATGTTATCGCCAAGCTGACCCACCAGGTGGTCGGACATACGCGTAATCAACGGGTAGGTGAAGACCACCGCGCCCAGGCAAAAGAACAGCGTGACACCCACCAGTTCGAGTGCGCGGGGACGTTTCATGGCTGCTCCAACCTGATGGCGCTGCCCTGGCGGGATGATTCGAGCGCCGCCAGTGCCAGCCGCAGCGCCTTTTCACCATCATCCAGGGTGCAAAGGGGTCGAAGCTCGCCGCGACAAACGGCGAGGAAATGCCGCATCTCATCCAAGAAGAGCCAGTTGCGCTCGAAGCCGTCGGGCGGGGCATACGCCTGCCAGGCGCCGCGGTCCGCATGATAAACGCGGACGCCGCCATCGCTGTTATCCCACACCACCAGACCCTCCGAACAGGCGACTTCCAGGCGGTGCGCCGGCGGGCGGCGGTAGTAATCGAGGTGGACATTGGCGCGTACCCCGCCGGCAAAGCCCAACTGGATCTCGGCGTAGTCCTCCACCGAGAGACCAAGCGGGCTGATGCTGCCGGCTTCCGCCCACACGCGGGCAACATCACCGAAGAACCACATCAGGTAATCCAGCGGGTGGCTGAGCGTCAGCACCACACCGCCCCCCAGGTCGGGGCGGGCGCTATAACCCCGGCGATAGTCCTCCCAGGGGTGCCAGCCGGGCAGGTATTCCCCCCACTCGCAGCGGGCGGAGAGCGGCGCGCCGACCTCGCCGGCGGTGATCACCCGGCGGGCTTGCGCCAAACCGGGGTGGAAGCGGAACTGAAAACCGACCAAAGCCTGCCCGCCGCCATCGCGCAGCGCCTGGCGCAATTCGGGCGTGCGCGTCAGGTCGTGAGAGATCGGCTTTTCGATCAGCAGGTGGCAGCCGGCGCGGGCAGCGGGGATGGCAACATCCAGGTGGTGAGCGGTCGGGTTAGCAATGATGACAGCATCCGGGTTGCGCGCCAGGGCGTCATCCAGGTCGGTTTCGACCACCAGGTTGGCGATCTCGTCAGCCGGCAGGGTGCTGCGCCCGGTGCGGTAGAGAAAAACGTCCGTTTCGCCGAGGGCGAACAGATTCTGCAGGTGACGCCGACCGATGGAGCCGTAACCGGCGATCATGAATCTCATGTCATGCCTCCTTCGCGCACATGCGCGCAAGCCGGGACGTATGACAAGGACAAGGGCATATCCAGTGGCGTGCTCATAATAATGATAGGAAGTATTCTCCCGTGCGGCGACCGGCAGAACCATCGGTGAAGGTGCACTCCTCACGGATGAACCGGCGCCGGTTGTCCGAATCCATATTCGGGTCAGACAGGTAGGCATCCAAAGCCTCTTTGAGACTACGCCGGTCATCGACAACCCGCCCGGCGCCGGCGGCGCGGAAGCGCTGGTGGGTGGGCCATTCGCCGATCTCGCGCAAGGAGAGCGAGAACTTCCCCGGCGTGTTCCAGCCGCCCGGCTGGTCGATGCAAACGCTGATGATGGGGCGGTCGTGAATGGCAGTCTCGACCACCATGGTGGAATAGACGGTCAGGAAAACATCGGCATACGCCATCATCGAAGCTTTCTCCGGCATGTCCTCACCGGAATAATACCCCAAAGCGCCGCCCAGTGGCACCGGTTCCACCAGGTGGACGTGCGGCATGTCGCGGATCAGTTCGCGGATACGGTTGGCTTCCCCTTCGTAAAGCGACCCGGGCATGAAGTGGTTGGGATGCAGGCGGATCAGCAACTGTGCCGGCTGCGCAAGCGCATCCTGGTTCACCAGTTGCGCCAACGCCTGAACATTGGCGAAATTGGGTGAAAAGGTCACAAAGGAACAGGCATAAGCCAGCAGTTTGCGATCGGGATCCAAACCGTGCAGCTTCCAATAGTCTTCCTTCGGCATCTTCCAGGTACCGAGGAAGTATCCGTCGTAAGACGGGATGCCGCCGATGTGAACCTGGCTGGGCTGCCAATCGGAGCCGAGCACCAGTTCGCGCTGCTGTATCTGCGACCAACAGTTGGCGTAATTCATGGGCGCGCCCGGCAGGCGATAGCTGGAGGGGTTGTCCCAACCCACGATGCCAACCGCGCGCGGTATGTCACGGCGCGCCGCCTCGCGCAGCAGGTAACGATCCCAGCGCCAACCCGGCGTACTGGCGATGACCAGGGCAGGCTGGTGATGCTCGAAGAGATCACCATAGATATCGCCGGTGAAGCGCTGCTGGGCGCTCACCAGCGTTTTCCGGGCTAGGCGCGAGCGGCGCAAGACAGCCGTCAGGGTGCGGATGAGCGGCATCAGGCGTTTGCCGCGCGGCGAGGCTTCGTAATCCATCTGGCGCAGGTGCCCATCCATGGCGTTGGTGTTGATGCGGTTCGAACCGCCCATCCAGCGCAGGAAGTGCATCCAGTGCTGCATGCCATGCCTGTGTTGGTCGAAGTAGCGCTTGCAGGCATCGAACCGCAAACCCGCTACCTGCAAACCGGGCTGGGCGAAGCGCGCCTCGATCTGCTCGACCAGACCGTCATCGGTGAGCAGGACCACATTCGCACCGCCCGCCAACAGCGTCGGCAGCACCTCGGTCTGCAAAAAGTAGACGACGGAGAGACCGTGGTCGGCGCTGATGAAGATGGTCTTAGCCTGTTTCAAGCTTCACCCCATCAGAGAGAATTGCTGCGTTATGAGCGATCATAATACCAGCGAAAGATCCTGTCATAGATGGATAATAATACCTTGCGCACCGGCGGCAAGTCCAGCCAGCGATGCCGAACAGCCGGCGCGTTGACCTGGGCGGGCTGCGAGACCCCGCGCAGGGTGTTCGAGAGGTTCATGACGTAGGGCTGTTCCGGCATCAGGCGCAGCAAGCCGGCGTCGTTGATGCGCTGATCCAACTGCTTGACCTGACCCATCGGGCGGTCCATGCTGAAGGGCAGAAATTGCTTCAGCACCTGTTTATAGGCTATGAATTGCCAGTGCGAAGCGCCGGCGAGCGCGCCGACCCCTTGATAGGTCAGGCGGACGTCCTGGCTGGCGTCATAGTGGGCGCGGATCTCTTCATCCGATTGACCCAGGCTGCGGTCGAACTCCAGGAAGGTCTCGAATGGAATGAAGTGCCCGCGCTCGACGCCAGCCTGTGGATCGCCCTCCGCCCACGCCACGGTGCGGGTGTAGTAATCCGGGTTGGTGCGGAAGGGGCGGGCAGTCACCATGCCTACATTGGGAAAAGTCTCCAACAGGCGCAGGCTGGCAGAGAGCCAGCCGGGGTGGAAGAGGACATCGTTATCGGCGTAGGCAATGATCTCGCCGGGGGCGCCATCCAGGATCATGTTCCAGGCGCCACCCTTGCCCAGGTTCTTTTGCGAAAGGATCAGGTACTGGATGCGACCGGCGCGCTGCTCGCCGAGCAGCCAATCCTGCACCTCCGGGCAACTGCCGTTGTCGAAAACCAGCAGGTCGAAAGGCACGTCTGCGCCGGCGCGCAGGCTCTCCAGGCAGGTGCGCAGCACATCCGGCAGGTCGCGATAATAGCCGCTGACCATGGGAATATAGTTCAGCACCGCGGCGGTGACGCGCTCCGGTGCAGCGACAGCCTTGACGAACTTGGCGGGGTTCTGTCCGATCCTCATAGCGACCCTTCCTTGCGAGCCGACCCAACCGCCGCCCGCAGTTCACGCCAGGCTTTGCGGGGATGCAAGATGGCGAAAGTGACGTTCGCAAGCGCCCGGGAACCCAGCCGCACCAGCGGGAAGATCTCCACCTCACGCCAAAAGCGCCGCCAGGAAGGGCGCACCGGCACGATGCGTTCACCCTCGATGCGATGGGTGCAATCGCGCAGGGTGAAGATGGCGCGGTCGCCGCCCGCCAGGCGGACGTTTTCCGCCGTCTCCGGCAGACGGTAATGCGGCTGGGCGTTGGGGAGATGGCTGTAATCATGATCCTGGTGGGCAATGGTAACGGCGCCGGTGGCATCCACCA
>JABLXM010000154.1 GCA_013177815.1 Anaerolineae bacterium
TTTGCGATGCGATTTTCCCCTCCCGCTTCAGTCGGGCTGCAAGCCCGATCTGCTGACTCCCCTGCGGTGAAATTTCACCATTATTTCGGCATCCTCTCAGCCCGGTGCCTTCGCGAGCCGCCGAAGGCGGCGTGGCGATCTCGAAAGGTGGTGGATGGAGATCGCTTTGCTGCGCTCGCGAAGTTGGATGGGGTCCATTACAACCTCATACCGCCGCCACAGCTACGCCCGCCAATCATCGAAAGTTGAAACGATGCCCATGAATCACGCACTTATTGAAACGATGTCTGCGAATCACACAAATCATTCCCCGGTAGAAGACTCTCCGCGTTGTCGGGTATGGCTAAATGTTCCTCCCTGCTTATCATATATCCGGCAATTTTATTTGCAAAAGTAACACAATTCTCTATATTGTATCCTTTACGCAATGCCATTAAGAACGCCGCATCGAAGGTATCACCTGCCCCCACCGTACATGCCGGTTTAACCGCTTCTACTTTGACGGTTATTTGCCTGTCGCCTTCCCGTATCAAGATGGGCAGGCTTCCGTCACGAGCAATGATACAGGAATGATCATTTGCGATTGCCCTGACCGCATCTATCATATTGTTTTTTCCTGTTAATTGTCCGAATTCCTCGATGCCTGATCCCAAGACCACATCCGAATACTGAAGCACTCTCTCGAATAACTGTCTGCGTTGCGCTTCAAATCCATAAGATTCTGCTCGAATATTGAGATCGAATACCAGGATGGAATTGTTCTCTTTCATACGTTCAATAAACGCCAGAATTGCATTTCCGCTTTCGATATCATTGGTCAAGACCATGCCGCTTGAAAAGATTATGGCGGGTTTTTTATATATTTCCTCCGAGAAGCTGTTTAAAGTGTAATGATCTAAACCTGACCAGGGCGGAACCCACACGAACATAGTCCTATCGCGATTTTCATCTAGAACGGCGATGCAAATGACCGAGCCTTTATCAGAAGCAATGGCATGATCCATTTTTACATGATATTTTTCCATTTCCTGTTTCAAAAATTGCCCAGCCTGATCATTTCCGATGTGCGTGATGAAGATAGGGTTTTGATGAAGCTTGCCTAGGACCTTTGCGGTGTTTCCCACACTCCCGCCGCTTCGGAAAACAACGGATTGTTCTTCTACAGCCAGGCTTTCCCGCATCTTTGAGATCGTATTCTTGATCTCTCCATACGGAATGATTAAATCCGCACACAGATCACCAACACAAATGATTTCATGATTTCTTATATCAAAGGGAAACATCTTTCGCTGCCTCGCAGAATTGCTTTACCAGCTCGATATCTTTGTGTAATATCTTTCCATTCTTTACAACACTGGTCCTGGTAAGCGAATCAACCCCAAAAGGTTTGACTTGCTCGATAGCAGCCCTCACATTATCCGGTCCAAGCCCGCCTGCCAGGATGACCGGCACTTTGACTTTTTCGACAATTTGGCGACCGATACCCCAATCATTTATCACGCCGGCAGCGCCAATACCGGGTATTGAAGTAGAAACGCTATCCAGTAAGATAATGTCTGCATATTCCGCTTTCTTCACTGCTTCCTCGATGGATTCTTCACCGGTTACGCCTACTGCCTCCATTAACTTAACTTCTGGTAAACACTTACGTAATTTTTCCCTGAATTCGGGGTTTCCTGCAAAGCTTGTGCATAAATGCAATACATCTGGTTTTAGTCTTTGGGTCTGTGCAAGAATGTCAGCTTCGTTATCCTGTACCGAGATCAGTACTTTTACCGCCTTGTTCCCGATTGCAGAAAATATATCCATGGCAGTTTCTTCACTAATTGCGCATGGAAAAGGTCCATTTACCAGCCCTACCAATACTCCAATCCGATCAGCGCCTGCCTGGATGCAGCCGAGCGCTTCTTCCACCGTTTGAATTGAATAGATCTGTGTTTCCATAAATTAAGTCTTCCTATCGATAAGTTTTTCTGGCGTCTTTGTCAGGCAAAGATTCGATCTGCATTGCTCATAGTTTATCTCACTTGGTTGCTTGTATTCTATAACAATCATAAGTCAACAATTATTTATGCTCATGTCAGCCAAACTTTAAAAGTGAGCCGGTAGAAGTTTAGAATTGTGGGTTGGCTAGGGGAATACTATTCATCCACGCTTTTGCACACAAACAACCCTGCCGGTCGTCATCACGGCGCGCCAGCCCACCGGATTGTCGGACTGACCCACTCATCCAGCGGCTGGTACAGGATGCCGTGCCCCGATCCAACCTCCAGGACGATCTCATCATGATCCGTCAACCCCCTGCCTTTCGAAAAATCGAATAGTTTCTGACACGAGCCTGCGTAGGGATCGGTCGTGTCGTAGACCGACAGCACTTTCCCGGCGAGCGTCACCCCGTCCTGCCGGAAGGCATCCACCGCCTCTGGAGAGCAAACAGCAAGGAGCACGAATTTGAGCGCCGGGTTCCCCAGCAGGTGTGAAGCCTCCACCGTGATCCACGCGCCTTTCGATGCGCCCACCACCGTGATATTCGCGGCGGGCACACCCGCATTCAGCAGCGCCGTCACCTGCTGCGCGATGCGCTGCGCGTAGGCAATGGCATCCGCGTCTTTGGCGCGCTGTTCGCTGATCACCACGAAGCCGGGGCTGGCAAGTGCTTCGAGGATGGCTTGATACGCATATTCGCCGAACTCCGGGCTGATCGCGGGGATCCCCTGGTCTTCAATGATCTTCCCGTGCAAGTAAAAGAGGTGGTTTTGCTCAGGGTTGATCGACTGCGGAAAGGTGTAGTTGTCGAGGAAAGGAGCCGGATCGGGCGCCAGCATGTCCGGGTTCGCGAAGGTGATCATGGTGGGCGTCGGCGATGGGGTGGGTGGGGGTTGCGTCGCCTGCCCGCAAGCGGCAAGAAGGAGTGTAAGGATGAATATGAAATCTGTTCGAAACCGCATACTCGCCTCCGATCTGATATTACTGTCATACGCGTTATCTATCAATAGGAACATTGATACAGGTTGGGTTGCCTGCCCTTGCCGGCAGGTGGGGGAGTGCAGTTGTCATTGTAGGTTAGAGCGCCTACCTTTGCCCGCAAGCGAGGGCTGGCAGCGCAACCCAACACCATGTTATCCCTTGCCCTCGTGGGCTATCGCAGAGCAGTTACCATCCGAAGATGCTGTTGAAGGTGCTGGTGTATGCCTATACTCAAAAAATCTATCATAACTTAAAGAAACACACAAAAGATTAGAAGGAATGGAATTTCATAATACAATTTCCAAATAATAGGTTAGTCCAGTCATTTTTTGAGAATTTTTTTCCCCAACATTTTTCGTTTTCAAAGATATTAATAATGAGGGCTCTCGAATTCAGAATTCAAGGAGTATTTATGGATGAAGCACAAGCTATAGCCCAACTCAAAGCGGGAGATATCTCTGGATTGCAAATGTTAGTGGAAACATACCAAATCGAAGCCATCCAAGCAGCGTGTCTCATTACTGGAGACCGAGCAATGGCAGAGGATGTTGTTCAAGCTGCTTTTCTTCGAGTCTTTGATAAGATTCGGGGTTTTGACGAGACGCGCCAATTCCGTCCCTGGTTCATTCGTATGGTAGTCAACGATTCGATAAAAGCTGCAATCCGGCAAAGCCGACAAATATCATTGAAAGACGATGGAGACGCGGATTACGAGGCTGTGCTGCAAAAAATGACCGAGTATATTAGAGAACCTGAGGATACTGTTGAGCAGAAGGAGCTGGTAGCAGAAATGCGACAGGCAATAGCCCGACTTTCACCATCCCAGAGAGCAGCAATAGTTTTACACTATTTTTTGAATATGAGCACAGCAGAATCAGCAGGCCATCTGAACTGTGCACCAGGAACGCTTCGTTGGCATTTGAGCGTAGCTCGTGCAAGGCTGCGATCTCTGCTTACCCCATTCAAATGAATTTGGAGGAGAAAATCAGATGAAAAAAGTAAACCAAACTCATTGGATTCTACAAGAGATCGCTGAAGAACGATCTCCAGGAAACACCATTAACCTGTGGCCTCAGATCAAGCCGCGCCTAGGTTTAGGCTCGAAAGAACGCCACATAGGAGCTCTAACTGGAAACTTGAAAGAGGGGTTTTCCATGAAGAAATCCTTACTTTACGCAGCTATAATGCTGGCGCTAATAGCCGTCGCAGCGACAGCGTTTATTCCAACTGTTCGGGCTCAGGTGACTGATTGGATTAGCGGGCAGACCACTGTGTTCTCATTTCTGACTCCTCACAGTAAGATGACCGTTGGATTGTTCAGTGACGGTTCCTGGGGATTTGTCCCTCTCAGTCCGACCTATCTACCGATTGGGGATTGGGTAACGGTCCCCGATTCTTACAAAGATGAGGTTACGGGTCTTGATACGTTAAAGCTCACCATCAACAAAGACAACCAATTTGTAATTCTGACCGAGCGAAAAGCGCTAATAGGCGAAACTCTACCCGTGGGTGACGCAGTTAAAGTAAATGGTCAACCCGCCGTTTTGTTTACTGGGTTGTCAGGCGAGGTAGATGCAAGTATTCCTTTAGCTAAGGAGGGTGGGGTTCAGCCTGAGCCAAGTGGGTTAATCAAGTTTAACCCGATCCAATACACTGACGGTGTTCGGTTGACCTGGCAGATGGGAGAGATCAGGCTGGAAATTCTATCCAATCTCTCTTCGAGGCAAGTAATGAAAATCGCCACCTCTCTTCATCTGGTTGAGACTGAACCGGCAGAGATAATAACGACCGAACCGTAACACTCCTCGCTGAAAGAGATCGTGATTCGTGCCAAGCGGGGTTGAACCACCTCTTGACAAAATAGTCGGTCGTAGGTTGGGTTGCCTGCCCTTGCCGGCAGGTGGGGGAGTGCAGTTGTCATTGTAGGTTAGAGCGCCTACCTTTGCCCGCAAGCGAGGGCTGGCAGCGCAACCCAACACCACGTTATTCCCTGCCTTCGTAGGGGTTATTATCGCCGAGCGCTTCCCAAGTTGGTTCGCATTGCTTCCACCATTTTCGTCAGGCAGGAGATTCCACATCGACAGTAGACAACCCGGGCAATTCCTATCCTCTCATACACCCCAACTCATTTGAGATGCATCTGAACTTCGTGCTGCATAGACTCATTATATATTGAAACGATTCCTATGAATCACGCAAGTAAATTATTATAGTGAGATCACCATCGCGCCCGGTGAACATAGGTTTTTTTCGCTGCTATAGGAACAATGTCTCCGGCGGATCACATCGCGAACCTGGTCGAGCATTTTATTGGTCATATGAGGTATATCATTCGAAAAACTTGACTTTCGAAGAAGATGCTTCTACAATGCCTACGTTGAAAAAATGATTTCAACGTAGGATAAATAATCGAACGTTATTGCAGTTATCTGTGAATTGGCAGCCTGAATAGAATAATCGTTGCGTTTTGGCAATCCGCCTAATTATTAGTTCGGCAGCGATTTCTGAAAGGATCGAAGCATGAAGAAGGTTACAGGTTTTTGTATACTCATGATCTTATCCCTGGTTTCGTGTACAACGACAGCCACACAGATACCGGCAACCAGCATTGTTTTATCGAATACCCCTACAAAAACCCCAGCCCCAACGGAAACGCCTGAAGCAACGCCAACGGAAATCGATTACCGAGTTCAGCCATTGATCATAAAGGATCAGAGCGAATTGGTCGATTCGCGCGTTAGTGCGCTGGTCTCGGGTGTCGTCAGAAATCCTTCATCTGAGTGGGAAGATTGGGTGAAAGGTCTGAAGTACGATGGTTTTACGCGGACAAGATTTACACTCAATTTCTCGGATGGACCCGCTGTCGATTTCTCGTATGCTTTCATCGAAAATGGATTGCCGGACGATTACATAGACCTGTTCAGGCAGATGAAAGACCTCGGTATTAAGTCGCGCTATAGCCTATCCTTTTGGGATATGGCACACCGGCAGACTGGCGGAACGATTAGCCATAACCGGCTGAGCACTGAGGGAGAAATCGATCGTTATTTGACCTACGTGGAAATGGTGGCTACAAGTTTGAAAGGGTTGGTAGATAGTTATGAACTTTGGAACGAGCCAGACGCCAATTACGATTTCTATCAGAGAATTGAAGCTGAAGATTACCTTCGAATAGCCAGGCTGGCTATTCCCTTGATAAGAGAAATCGACCCACAGGCAAAAATAGTTTTGGTTTCCACCAGCAGTTATACCGATGAAAACACCCCTGAATATTCTATGAAGATTCTACAATCCGATGTCATCGCCCTCGCAGATGCCATATCACTTCACACGGTGAACAATGATGCTTCGCCGGTATTTCGCAGTGAGTATTATTATGGCTATGACGCCATGTGGAAAGACATCAAACAGGTGGCGGAGGCAAATGGCTTTCACGGCGAGTACTTCGCAGATGAACTCAATTACCGGTCAGATTACAGTCTCAATACACTTCAACCAGAACCTGGGAATTATCATCCGTATGAACCTGAAATAGCGGCAAAATACATTGGGAGGATGATCGCAATCAATCTGGGGATGGACATTTCTGTTGGAACATCTGGCACAAACGCTATCGAGCGCCCATTTGAAGGGAAAATGATTCGCAATATGGCGTTTTTATTCGATGGATTGCAAGCCTACCCGTTTCATGTGGATGTACAATCCGAATCGAATTTCGTTAGATATTACACATTTGTTGACGATATTGGGAACAAATACATAGCAGTATGGCATGACGGTGAAGCCAAATTAGTCAGCGATAACTTTGCGGGCTCGATTTCAGTAGCGGACACTTCGGCAATCTCGGTAACAGCGCTTGATCCATTTAATTCGACGATGCAAGCAATGAGATTTACCAATGTCGAGAATCAAGTGCTGATCGAGGATATTGCCTTAACGGATTATCCCATTATTTATCAAATAATGGTTCGATAATCGTACTCGAATGTTCTTCGTCTAACATGGTCGTAAACAGCCGCCGGACAAAGCGTGCAGCGGAGAGGTGGGCGCGCGCCGCGAAAAAATGTCAGGCAAAGAATCGGCTCGCTTTGCAAGGTCGGTATCGTCCACCCGCCCGCCGTCAGCCCCCATAATACCCCAGTACCGCCCGCGCCCGCTCTGTGATGAATGCGTTCGCCTGCCCCTTGCGCCCCACCGTCGTCACCGTGTTCAGGTCCATTTCCATCGCCCACGTCCCCTCCGGCAGCATCTTGCTGCACACCAGTTCAACCGCCCGCGCTGTGCGCGCATCGCGCACCCCCTCGCGCGCCAGCAGCCACAGCAGCTCCAGCGCGTCGCTGTGGTAGAAGTTCGGGAACACCAGCACGTCGATGCCCCGGTGCAGCA
>JABLXM010000155.1 GCA_013177815.1 Anaerolineae bacterium
TAGGCGTGGGAGTTGGCTGCGGCGTGGGCGTGGGCTGGCTGGTGGCAGTGGGGGGGATGCGCGAAGGCTGAGCGCGGATAGTTTCGACAGCGGGCGTGGGCAGCGTATCTGTCAGGCGGGCAACCTGTGTCGGCGCACCGACGCAGGCGCCGGTGAGAACTGCAACCAGCAGTAGCGCCAAACAGGGTTCAAGCATACGTACATTCATGCGGATAAATCATACCGCGTTTATCCGTTACCACCCGTGACGCGTATACCCCCTAGACCTGACAGGTGGGGCAGAAATAACAAGCGCCGCCCAGGTACTGCATTTTCTCCACAATGGCGCCGCAAGTGGGGCAAGGCTGCCCGGCTGACTTCGAATCCATCAGACGGGTGTAGCCGCCCGGATTACCGTAAAGGTCCTGCTCGTCGTTGCGACCGCCGCTTGCGATGATCTGACGGACGGTCGCGACAATGGCAGCGTGCAGGCGCTGGCGATCCTGGGGGGAAAGCTCTGCCAAAGGTCACCTGGGGTGCAAGCCGGCGCGGAACATGATATCCTGGGCGACGGAATTGCCGAGACCGGGGATGAGCTGGTCCTGGGTGAGCAGGCTCTTGACGCTGCGCTTTGCCCCCCGCAGCAGCTCGTCGATCAATTGCGTGAAGTAACCGAAGGTGAAGGCATCATCCAGCGAGTTGGGGCGCGCGTCTTTGATGTACTGGCGCTCCTGCTCCTGCCCAGCCGGATAGAGTTCCGCCGCGCCCCACATCTGGGTCAGACCGAACAACATACTGTCGTCCGTGAAAGTGACCAGGAAGTGGTATTTGGACAGCGCGGGCGTCCCCGCCGGTAAAAATTGCAACTTGCCGCCCCACTCGCCAATCACCATGACGTAGCCCGGCTCGAACGGGATCAGCATCCAACGCCCCAGCGCACGCGCCTGTCCAATAGTCTTGCCGGCTGTCTGGGCGGCGAAGTCCTGGTGGGACAGGTTGTGCCAGACGAACTTGTGCGGGCTGTTGCTCAATTTGCCGGTCTGAACAACCTTGCCGGCAATGGCATCGTTCATCTGGCGGGTCAAAACCTGGCATTCCGATATTTCGAACATGCCGCCCTGGCTCATCCCCCCTGTTTGTGCTTGTCTTCGATCTTCGCCCAGGTATCGCGCAGGGTGACGGTGCGGTTGAAGACCAGCGCGCCGGGCTTGGAATCCGAATCGACCGAGAAGAAGCCCTTGCGTTCGAACTGGTAATGCGCCTCGTGGGCGGCATCCGCCAGGCTGGGCTCGACCATGCAATTGGCAAGGACGGTGAGCGATTGCGGGTTGAGGTGATCCATGAAGCTGCCGCCCTCCTCGATCCGGTTGGGGTTCTCGACGCGGAAGAGGCGGTCATACAGGCGCACCTCGGCAGCCAGGGCGTGCCGTGCGGAGACCCAATGGATGGTGCCCTTCACCTTGCGCCCATCGGGAGCGTAACCGCCGCGGGTGGCGGGGTCGTAAGTGGCGTGGATCTCGGTGACGCGCCCATCGGCATCCTTGACGAAGTCAACGCATTTGATGATGTACCCCCAGCGCAGGCGCACCTCGCTCCCAGGCGCCAGGCGGAAATACTTGGGCGGCGGCTGCTCGCGGAAATCCTCGGCTTCGATGTAAAGCTCGCGCGAGAAGGGCACCTGGCGCGTGCCCGCGGATTCATCCTCCGGGTTGTTGACGGCTTCCAGATACTCCACCTGACCCTCAGGATAGTTGATCAGCACCAGTTTGACCGGTTCGAGCACCGCCATGACGCGCGGGGCGCGCTGGTTGAGGTCCTCGCGCACGGCGTGTTCCAACAAACCGATATCCACCAGACTCTCCTTCTTGGAGACGCCCACCTGGTCGATGAAGGCACGGATGGCTGCGGGAGTGTAGCCGCGCCGGCGCATACCGCGCAGGGTGGGCATACGCGGGTCATCCCAACCCAGGACGTAACCCTGGTCGACCAATTGGCGCAGGAAGCGCTTGCTGAGGATGGTGTAGTTGACATTCAGGCGCGCGAATTCCATCTGACGGGTGTGGAAGATGCCAAGGTTCTCGATGAACCAGTCATAGAGCGGGCGGTGGTCTTCATACGCCAGGTCACACAGCGAGTGGGTGATGCCTTCGATGGAATCGGACTGCCCGTGGGCAAAGTCATACATCGGGTAGATGCACCAGGCATTGCCGGTGCGATGGTGCTCGGCGTGCAGGATGCGGTACATGACCGGGTCGCGCAGGTTGAGGTTGCCCGACGCCATGTCAATTTTCGCACGCAGGGTGCGCGCGCCATCCGGGAACTCGCCGGCGCGCATGCGCTGGAAGAGATCGAGGTTCTCTTCGATGGAGCGGTCACGGAAGGGGCTGTTGCGCCCCGGCTCGGTCAGGGTGCCGCGATACTGGCGCACCTCGTCCGGGCTGAGGTCGCAGACATAAGCCTTGCCGGCGCGGATCAATTGCAGCGCGTATTGGTACAACTGCTCGAAGTAATCCGAGGCGTATAGCGGTTCGCCTGCCCAGTCGAAGCCCAGCCAACGGATGTCCTCCTGGATGGCGTCGACGTACTCGGTATCCTCTTTGACCGGGTTGGTGTCGTCGAAACGCAGGTTGGTGTCGCCGCCGTACGCCTGGGCAATGCCAAAATCGATGCAGATAGCTTTGGCGTGCCCGATATGAAGGTAGCCGTTGGGTTCGGGCGGGAAGCGGGTGCGCACATGCTTAAAGCGAGCGGTGCGGAGGTCCTCGGCGACGGCGTCCAGGATGAAATTGGTTGGCGTGGATGCAGTTTCTTCGGTCATCGTTCATTCTCCAACGAACAGGTGCGAGAAGCACCCTGATCGACTTCCAGGGTGCTTCTCCGTCAGGCTGGGGGCAGAGGATTCGAACCCCTATCAATAGATCCAGAGTCTACTGTCCTACCATTGGACGAGCCCCCACCAGATTGTGGGAGATATTCTATCATGAGTAAAAATGCGTGTCCAGTAAAGCGTTGTCTTCCGCCACGGTTTTCACGGTGGCAGGGAGATTGCTTCGTCGCTGCGCTCTTCGCAAAGACGGGCGAGTGAACTTCGCGAGCACAGCGAAGCGACCTCCAGCAGTGGCAGGGAGATTGCTTCGTCGCTGTGCTGCTCGCAAAGACGGGCGAGTGAACTTCACGAGCACAGCGAAGCGACCTCCAGCAGGGGCAGGGAAATTGCTTCGTCGCTGCGCTGCTCGCAAAGACGGGCAGAGTGAACTTCGCGAGCACAGCGAAGCGACCTCCAGCGGTGGCAGGGAGATTGCTTCGTCGCTGTGCTGCTCGCAAAGACGGGCGAGTGAACTTCGCGAGCACAGCGAAGCGACCTCCAGCAGTGGCAGGGAGATTGCTTCGTCGCTGCGCTCCTCGCAAAGACGGGCACACGCCAGATCATGCCGGCAACTTCGTCAAGCCACTTGGTAAAAGCCGTGCGGCAACGCGCACGTATCATTCCGAGGCAGGTCGGCTGGCATACTTTTCCGCGACCTGGGTGACGTTCCCCGGCGGGATGAACAACGCCACCACCAGTCCGCACAGGGCTGGGATGACCGCCAGGACAAACATGCTGACAATGGCGCCGGAGAGGGCAAGGCGCAACGGTCCTTCTGCGACCGCGCTTGCGCCAGGCAACGGGTCGATCAGCGCGCCGAGCGAGACCTGCGCCGGGTCGATGCCGGCGCGCAGGAGCAGCGCCGCCAGGCGGGCGCTGAGCATGGCGCCCATGACGCTGACGCCCAACGTGCCGCCGATATTAAGCCCGAACTCCAACGAGGAGGTGGCAACGCCCAATTCTTCACGCCGCACGATCGCCTGGATGGCAATGGTGAAAGCCGGCAGGGTCAGCCCCATGCCGATCCCCATCAGGCTGGTGTAGAGCATGATATCAACGGGGGTGGTCTGTACACCAATGGTGAGCATCAGGAGCGCGCCAGCCAGCAGGGATGTCATGCCCACCAGGATCAACGCACGATAACCAACCCGCAACAGGATGCGTCCGCAAATGATGCTGGCGAGGGTCCAGACGAGGGACATGGGCGCCAGGGTGATACCAGCCTGGGTGGCGCTGGTGCCCAATACCGCCTGGACGAAGAGCGGCACGTAAGAGATGGTGCCAAACGCCGCCCAACCGGAGAAGAAGACACCCAGGATGGCAATGACAAAAACGCGGTTGGGGAATAACCTCAACGGCAGGATCGGATCAACAGCGCGCCGCTCGACAAAATAAAGCACCAGGAAGATGGCGAGGCTGGCGGCAATCAACCAGAGCCCCAACGGGCGCCCAAGTTCGTTCAGACCGAGCAGCAAGGCAAGCACGCCAGCCATCAACAGCAGCGCGCCGGCGCCATCCACCGCCACCCGGTCGGCAGGATTGCGGGGGGCATCGCGCCAGGCGAACCATACCAGTGCCAACGCCAACAGTCCCAGCGGCAGGTTGATGTAGAAGACCCACGACCAGGAAACCTGGTCCACCAGGAAACCGCCGATGAGCGGACCAATGACGGAGGAAATGCCCCAAACCGAGGAGAACAAGCCTTGCATGCGGGCGCGCTGCTTGATGGGGAAGATCTCGCCAACGATGGTGTACGCCAATGGGATGACGCCGCCGGCGCCCAAACCCTGCAAGCCGCGAAAGATGACCAGTTGCTGCATACTGGATGCGCTTCCACACAGCAGCGAACCTATCATGAACAATCCAAGCGAAACAACAAAGACCGACTTGCGCCCATACAAGTCGGAAAATTTACCGTATAAGGGAATGGTGGTGGTGGTGGTCAACATGAAGATGGCAAAGACCCAGCTATACATGGAGAGACCGCCCAATTGTGCGACGATGGAGGGCATGGCGGTGGCAACGACCGTACCTTCCATGGAAGCCAGAAAGAGGCTGATCATGATACCGGCAGAGATGAGGTACAGGCGGTTACGGGACAATGGCGCGCTCATAGTTTCTTATGAAGGTAGAAACGCTGGTGACCGACCGGAACATCGTCCATTTGACCGAAGAGGACATAACCATGTTTTTCGTAGAACGGGCGCGCCTGGAAGGACATGGTATCCAGGTGCGCCTGTATACAGCCGCTCTCGCGGGCAATGGCTTCGGCCTTTTCCACCAGACTGGCGCCCCAGTCCTGCCCGCGCAAGGACTCGTCCACCCACAGGATGTTGATCGCCAGGGTGTTCCAGTAGATCTCGCCCAGCAACCCACCCAACACCGTGCCCTGATGGTCGCGCAGGAACAATGTCAACGCACGCTGGTCAGATCGCCCGGTCTTCTTCAGGTTGAAGGCGCGCAACCCCTTGAGCACCACATCAACATCCGCCTGGCGCGGGTCGTCCTCCACCACCAGCGTGACAGCCGGCGCGTCTGGGCTGTCATTGCATGCGGTCAAACGCCCAAGCAAATGCGGAAGTTGGCTGAGTTGCTCGATCTGGTGAAAGCCCTCCGCCCCCGGCGCGGGCGCCTGCGCCGCCTCATATTGCCAGGTGGTGGCGTAGGGGACGTACACCGCCATAGCGCCCAGCGCCAACACTGGCAGGATATCCGAGCGCAGCGAGTTGCCCACCATCATGAAGTGTTCCGGCAAGACGCTGTGGCGCGCCAGCAGATCGCGGTAGGTATCCTCATCCTTCTCGGAAACCACCTCGATATGCCGGAAGTATTCTGCCAAGCCGGAGCGGGCAACCTTTTTCTGCTGGTCCAGCAGGTCACCCTTGGTGATGAGCATGAGGGGATAGCTTTCCGCCAGGGATGCTACGGTCTCGGCGATTTGCGGCAACAACTCGACCGGCGCCGCCAGCATCCGCTTGATGCGCTCCAGGATGCGCTGGATCTCCTCGCCGGTGACGCGCCCTTCGGTCAGTTCGACCGCCGTCTCGATGGTGGATAGGGCGAAGGCTTTGATGCCGTAGCCGTAGTGCGCCATGTTGCGCGCCTCGGTGCGATCCAATCGCTCCTGCACCCAGGCAGGCTCGTGGTAACGCGCGAGCATTTGGGTGAATTCAGCTTGCGCTTCGGTGTAGTAGGGTTCATTGTGCCAAAGGGTGTCATCGGCATCCAGGGCGATCAGGTCGATGCGTTTCATGGGGTCTTCTCTCTTTTCACGGGCTATCCAACAGGCGCGGTCGTAAAACGGTCGATGCGGCGCAGACGTTCGCTGGCGGGGCTGAGCAGGTAATTGCGACCATTGCGATGCAGGATGGGAATGCGCCGCCGCCGGGCAGCAAAATACCGGCGCATTTCCTCGGAGGTATCGGCGTAGGCTTCATACTCCTCCTGCCAAATACTGAAGATGTAATCGTAAGTGGCGACAAAGGCGCGGCGAAAATCATCCGTCACCCGCTCCAGGTTGTGGATGACCCAGCACTGGGCGGAAAAATCCCAGAAGTAAGCCAATCCGATGAAGCGGTCATCGGCGGTGATATAAGGAAAGAAAGGGAACTGGCGGCAGGAGAGCAGGCGGAACGCACGCCGGCAGCGCGGCGCGCCCAGGCACGCCAGCAGGCGCATGTGGGCGGGGGTTTGCTCGCGCAGGCTCGCCGGGTCGACCGGTTCCGCGGCGCATTCGTCGCCGCGCCATTCGTGCCACAAGTCGGTGACGGTGGAGACATAATCCCACTCTTGCCGGTAGGCAGGCGGAACGGCATGGCAGATATCGCAGCAGAACGGCACGCCAGCGGGGTTATGGGGGGCGCACATCTGCCCGCAATCCACGTCCGTGACGGGCGTATCGAAGGCATCGTACAGTCGGCGGATATCCAGCGGCGGCAGGTAGACCGGAAACGGGTGGGAATCTTCAACCATCAGAGGGTATATTGTACCCGCTGAAGCAGGGCGCGCGGGGGATTCCCGGCTTTATGCGAGGAGATGTGTTTTTTTACATGCCAGAAAAACGTTGTTTCACGCCATTCATTACATCCAACCCAGTCAGCGCCGTATGCCCCATCCGTGAGCGGCGAGAGGTCATTTGCGACCCATCCACTCCAATTGCTATTGACAATTGTCAGACAACTTGCTTATAATCCGGCTCTGTTGTTCGTTCCACCGTTCGAAGAAACAATAGAAACTTTCCACCTCCAGGCAAAGTCACCCTGCCGCCAAAAAGCGGGCGCCGGCTGGGCGCCCAGGCGGCTGCGGCGGGTGATAAATAGATACGGATGTCCATCGCCGATGCCCTGGCGATCCGCAACACCCTATCACATCATACAAAAAGGTGCTGAAACAACATGGAAAACAATCGCGAACAAAAAGCAAGCAACAAAGGCTGGCTGGTCACCATCAGCGGCACGGTGGCGCTGTTAGCGCTG
>JABLXM010000156.1 GCA_013177815.1 Anaerolineae bacterium
AGACCCGGCTGCGCCATCGTATATGGTTTGAAGACAGGGTAGGCTGGTTTTCTGTGTTTCATACCCCTATTGAATCACATTCCCTTTAAACGCGAAAGGGACCGCCCTGTTCTTTTTGGACAGCCCCAATGCATTTCTTGCCATATCACGTTGCTGTAAATGAGTGTGATCAGCGCCGGGTTATTCCATCGCCATCAGTTGCCGGGCGATCTGCTCGAATTCCGGTGCGTCAGCCTCTTCGATCTGCCCGGCGTCGCCCAGCATTGCCAACTGCGGGCGCAGTGGCAGGCGCGCCAGCAGCGGCGCCCCCGCCGTCTTTGCGATCTCGCCGGCGTGGGATGGACCGAAGATATCGTGCTGCTTGCCGCAATCCGGGCAGGTGAAATATGCCATGTTCTCGATCACGCCGGCGACCGGCACGTTCATGGTCTTCGTCATGTTGAGCGCCTTGCGCACCACCATGCCCGCCAGTTCCTGCGGGCTGGTCACCAGCACCACCCCGTTGACCGGCAGCGATTGCATCACGCTGATGGCGGCATCCGAAGTACCCGGTGGCATATCCACCAGCAGCACGTCCAGGCTGCCCCACAGCGCATCGCGCCAGAACTGTTGGATGACGCCGGAGATCATCGGTCCGCGCCAGATGACCGGCGCGTCTTCCTCCTTGAGCAGCAGGTTGATCGAGACTACTTTGATGCCGTTGCAGGTAATGGCGGGCAGCATGCCGCCCTCGCCGCCGCGCAGCCCGCCTGTTGGCAGACCGAACAATTTTGGGATGGAAGGACCGGTGATATCGGCATCCAGGATGCCGACCTGCTTGCCCTGCTTCGCCAGCGCCACTGCCAGCAGCGCCGTCACCGAGGATTTGCCCACCCCGCCCTTGCCGCTCAACACGCACAGCACTCGATCGATCTTGTTGAGCAGGTTCAATTGTGGCAGGTTGCCGCGACCTTTTTCCATCGCGGCTTGCAGTTCCGCCGGGCTGAGCTGCGCAAAGGTCACGTCTACGTATTTCACGCCGGGCAGCGCCAGCAGCGCCTGTTCGGCATCGGCTTTCATCTTATTCTTGAGTGGGCAGTTGGGAATGGTCAACGCCAATGCGAACCCCACCTCGCCATCCGGGGTGATGCGGATATCGCGCACCATGCCCAGCTCGACGATGTTCTTGCCCAATTCGGGGTCCATCACTTTGGTCAGCGCGTCGCGTATCTCTTGTTCAGTTGGCATTTCATCTCCGTTCCAAAACGATAATTGCGCTATTATACCCGCCCGAAAGTGGCTCATTCAAGCAGACGCAAGTTTTCCGCCGGCACCCAGCCGCCCGCGCCATCGCTATTCTCCGCCCAGTACCAGCCGCTCTCCTCCTGCTTCAGTGTGAGCGCTTCGCCGGCATCCACGTCCATTTCGCGCGCGTCGTAAGCTTGCAGCGCCCGCGCCGTCGCGCCGCTGATCTCTAAGGCATTTGCCGGCGCCCAACCACTGTTGCCGTCTGGCGTGGTCGTCCACACCCAGCCAGGATACTGGTCGTCGAAACGCCCAACCCGCAGTAGTTCGCCAGGTGAGAAGGCAATCGGGGTGTGATACTTGGTGCGGTAATTCTTGATGACCGTCGCTGGTTTTGGGGTTTGCAATATCGTTGGCATAGAACCGTCTTCTGGATATTGGATAGGTTGGATTGTATCGTGGAATCAACTTGATCTGGATGAACGGGTATATTACAGACAGGTGTGCCCAGACGCGTAAAGAGAAAAAAGTCGATCAGGTAAGGTGCTCTTTTCCTGCTGTGCAGGGGATCGCCGCGCAGCGCTCGCGACGACATCGTTCCCCTGATGTCAATTTATCTTCAGCGCCGGCTGTTCACTCGTGCGTCCGGGTGGCGAGAAGGTCATGCGGTCGATGGCGCCGCCCGGCGAAAGGCGATAGACCTCTGCCGTACCGTTCCGATCGGAGGTGAAGTACAAGCTGCCATCACTGGCTGGGCAGGGCTGCCAGGAGCCCTTGCCGGCGGGTGAACTGGTCAATTGCACCACCGTGCCATCCAGGGCAATGTAGAAGATTTCATCGCTGCCATCCCGGTCAGAGACGAAGTACAGCACCCCGTTCCTGCCCACCACCGGCTGGTTACTGTATGAACCTGACGGGCTGAAGGTCATGCGCGTGACGCCCCCGTGGGAGTCGATGCGATAAATTTCCTCCGCGCCGTCACGGTCCGAGACGAAATAAAGGCTGCCGTTGGCGACTGGCGCGGAGGAATGGCTGTCGGCGCCGTCGGGCGAGTTGGTCATTTGGATGGTGACGCCGGTCGTATCCAGGCGGTAGATCTCCAGCGAGCCGTCGCGATTGGAGGTGAAATATAGCACGCCATCAGCGGCGGGCGCCGGTTGACTGTTGCCGCCGCCGCCGGTCACCTGGTAGGCAGCCCCGTTCTGACCGAGGCGATAGATGTTGAGCTTGCCGCCTCGGATGGCGGAGAAGTACAGGTCGCCATTGGGTGCCACGGCGGGGTCGCTGCCGCCAGCCGCCGTCATAGTGGTGATCTCGCCATCGCGACCCAGGCGGTAGACCTGCGTGGTACTCTCACGGTTGGAGGCGAAATACAGCGGCTGGTACGGGCTGCCGGGCGAACGCGGTAAGTTGAACAGCGCCAACACGATGGTTGTTATCCCCAGGGCAGCTATCAGCGCCATCCGCAGCCATCGCGGGGGGCGTTTGCGGGTGGTTTTACTTGGCAGCCGGCGCGTGGATACCTGCCCGGGCGTGCTGCCTTCTGCCGGCTGTGGGGGGGCGGCGTTGGTCGGTCGGGCGCGTTCGCCGCTGGCTGGGGTGGGAGGAGGCGTGTGGCTCATTTATGAATTGCGCTCATTACTGAATGGCTTACTCGATGAAATTATAGCATTCCTGCTAGAATGCCGGCGGGAAACGGTAAAAATCTTTAAGGTTTGGGGACTTGACAAGTATAGATAAAATTACTATAATGTAAATATGGGATAAATTGTATCATAAATATCCAATAACAAAATAAGATTTAGCGGCGACGATCTGAATATCCAATTTGGTCGCCTGGCAGGTGAACCGCATCGGAACTGCCGGATATTCAGGGAGCCAAATGGCGAAACCGGCTGGTAGTTATCGGTCGGTTTTTTTTAATTTTTATTGGTATGGAGGAAAATATGCACAGAGTAAAGCTCTACCGCAGTTTGACCCGTCTGTTCTACCTGATGGGCGTGGTCATGATGCTGACAGGCATCATGCTGTCAGTGGTGCGTGTACCGGTGCTGGCGGATGACCCGGCGCCCGCTCCGGAAGGCGGCGAGCCGCCAGTTGAAACGGGTGGGTTGATCGATGCCCCGTTGATTAGCGTCGAACCCCCGCTACCAGAAGTGCCAGCTATGCCGGTTGAATTAGGGCTGGAAGGTTTGCGCGCTGCCAGCGAGCAAGAAGAGGAGGAAGTCGTGCCCCTGGCACAACTGGAGGAGAAGATCGATGGCGACCCGAGTGGCATCCTGGGCGCCAACTTCACTTTCCCGCTGGACCCCGGTACCACCGTCCCGGCTGGTGTACCGTTTAACTTCTACAAAAGTTCGGTTGCCAATCCCGATGGAACATGCAGCTACGCCGGTGGCGTGGTGACCTGTTATTGGGATATGCCGGTGACCAGCGCGGTCAATTACTCCGGCGATTACGGCACCATCGTGATCGAGGATGGCACCTACATTGAGGGCACCATCAGCATCACCAAACCGGTCATCTTGCAGGCGGGCGGCAGCAACATCGTCCTGCAAAGCACCGACGCCACCCTGGTTGAAATCCTCAACACCCACAATGTCATCCTGATCGGTCTGACCATCGACGGGCAGAACGTGCCCGGCGTCAGGGGTGTGGTGATCGTCGATTCGGGCGATGTCACCCTGTTCGATAACAAGATCATCAACAATGACATCGGCGTGCTGGTGGATGGCACAGGTTCCGGCTATGTCGACCTGGCGAAGAATGAATTCGATAACAACGGTGTTGCCGTGCAGATCGACGATGCCACCGATGGCGCAGTGCGCATCATGGAGAATGTCTTTGGCGCCAATAACACCCAGAACCTAGTGGATAACAGCGGCGCGGATGGTTTCGCCATCTTCGATAACGAGTGGGGCTACCTCGATTGGCGGGGCAGGTATCAAACCTGTAACCTGAGTAGCAATAACTGGGATAACGAAACCTTCCAACAATGCGCCAGGATCTTCGGTACATTGAACGATGCCTTCGATAAAGATGAGTTTATACGTCCGTCGGCTGGCAATCAGGGCGCCATTTGGACCACCGATGGTACTTGCGGTGATTTGCAGCAGGATGTCAATCATTTCAATATCGGTGACGACGTCTACATCAACGGCAGGAACTTCAAATCCAATTACCTGTATGTCTGGTCGATCGAGGGCAGACCCGGTGGCGCCAGCCAAGATCCCGGTCTGTACGTCATGGGCGGCATCTTCGAGACCAACAACGAGGGAGCCTTCTGTTTCAAAGCCTACACCGTCAACCGTGATGATGGCGGCGAATACCAGGTCAAATTCGGCAGCAAGGGCGATAACTACCGCGTCAAGGATGCCGAAGCCAATGGCGTGACGCTTTCGTACGCTTGCCCACTCGATGGCGAAGGCATTAATTGGTTCGTTCAGAACGACACCAACAAGAACCTCAATATCTACTGGAGCGTCGACAACACCAACTACAACAACCAGACCGTCGTCTCCAAAGGTTCCAGCGTGCTGTTGACAACCACAGCCACCGGGCAGCATACGGTTTATCTTAAGTGGAAAGAACAGAATGTAAATGTATCCATGTCAGGTTACAAACTGGCTGCCCCGGCGCCGACCAATAACGACTGGAAGTACCTTGAACTCACGTCGGATTTCTTCGCCTGCCGGTTATTGAAAGACCTGGAAGTGGAGCAGATCTGCACCGATAATAACCAGATCGATTGGGTCATCACCAATCCCAATAGCTTCGAGGTCAAGGTCGATTGGACATTGAAGGATGATGGCAACAACACGGTAGCTTCAGGTACCGGCGATTCGGTTGGCGCGGGCGCCACGCTCACGTTGCACACCACTGCGCTTGGGGTCTACACCCTGACCGTACACATAACCGAACCGTTCATCTCCCAGTACTTCAACCTCACCAGCGACCAAGATACCTGCTATGTGCCCGACTCGCTGACGCTGGAGAATGCCTGCGAGTTGGACCAGGCTGGCAAACCCACCGGGCGCATCGTCTGGACGGTCAACAACCCCAACGATCGCGAAATCACATTTGACGTCAACGGTGCCAACCCCGTCGAAGCCGGTCCATATTCGGCGCCCGCCAACGGCTCCGCCACCTTCACCACCGGCAACGACTCCGCGCTGGCTGTTACGGTCTCGTTTGGCTTCGGCGATCCCGGCGAGACCTTCACGTCCAACGAAGTGACCAGCGAAGCGGGCGAATGTGAAGCCCCGCCGCTGCCCCTGACGTTGGGCTATGCCTGCGAGTTGGTTCAAGGTCGCTACACCGGCAACGTGCTATGGACGGTCAACAACCCCAACGGTATTGCCCTGCAGTTCACCGTCGATGGCATCACCACGGTGGAATCACAGCCCATCGATATCGCGGCGTTGGGCTCTGCCACCTTCACGACCGATGACACTGTTGATGCGTCCGTGACCGTCACGTTCTCCTACGGTGACCCGTCTGGTGATTACACCTCCGAAGCGGTGCAGTTGACCGCGTTCGAATGCACCGAGCCGCAGGATATCTACATTACTTACTACTGTGAACTCGATAGTCGCAACGGCGAAGACCTTGCCTTTGGTTCAGCCAAGAACGCCAAGCTGCTGCCGCCAGGCTCGTCGATCTTCTGGTATGTCGTCAACCCCAACCCGTTCGCAGTCGACGTGGAAGTGCTGCTGGATGGTTCGTCCCAGGGCAACTTCACCATCCCTGCCTATGGTTCGCAGCAATTTTCCAGCGAATCCGGGTCGCATACTCTGGAAGCCAATTGGGATGGCGACCAAAGCACATCGAGCACCTCCGAGATTGACGCCTGTGTGCCGCCGCAACCGCTGCAATTGAGCTATGTCTGTCTCCCTGGCTCGGGCGGAGCGATTGCCTGGTCGGTCTATAACCCCAACATCGTGCCGGTTGCGTTCGACTACTACCTGGACCAGGACCCGCCGGTCTCGGCGGATGGCAATGCCGTGGTGGGCGCCGGTGAAACGATGGAATTTGCCATCACTTCCGGTGGTGCGCACCTGGGCAGCATCGCCTGGTTGTACGGCGGTGAGAACCTGCTATCTGAAGCATCGCCGTCAGATTACTGCCTGCCGCCTGATGGCGGTGGTGAGGGCGGCGATCCCCTGCCTCCTCCAGGAGCCGCTGTTGGCGGCTCAGGTGGAGCGGTGTTGATCCCGGTGACAGGCGCCGACCGCTCGGGTATGCTGCAAAGCTGGTTCATCAACCTGGGACTGGTATTCCTGGGCGCGGCGATCGTGCTGACTGCCCTGACCCGCCGCCTGGCGACCAGACCGGTATAACCCGTTTGATACTTGTACGACCATTCCCCGCCGGCATCCCCGGCGGGGAATTCTACCTCTTACCCACACCCCCATATCGTGAACAGATCCAAGGCGCGATCCAAAATTAGAGTCTCATTACAATTCGCACCAAGCAGATAAATTTTTGACCAATGGGTGTTATTATCTACCACAATGAAGGATAAAATGCCGGCGCATACTCCCGCCAGTGAGCAAGGCTGGCTGCAAAGAACGCTTGAAACCTTGCATCTCGGCGCCATCCGCCCGACCACCTGGATGATGCTCGTCGGGCTGCTCCTGATCATGGTCGGATTGGGGCGCTCGTTTGGGCTACTGGGCGGCACGCCGCTTGGTGCCCCTACCGAGACACCTGAAGGCACCGTGCTGTTTTCTGGATTCCTGCCATATGATGTCCCGGTGGAATCTGACCTAAAAGCGCCCGGAACCGGGGATGCATTGGAAGGCACGCCCGACGGCACGCTGGTGCCTACGCCTGATCTTACCAATATCCCGGGTGCGCCCACCGAAACCCCGCCGCCTTACGCCTCGGTGCCGGAGAAGATCTACATCGCCAAAGCCAACCTGTCGGCGCCTGTGGTGCCGGCGGAAGTGCAGATCATCGAGATCGACGGTGTGACCTATGAACAATGGAAAGCGCCGGATA
>JABLXM010000157.1 GCA_013177815.1 Anaerolineae bacterium
ATTTAATATGATGTCACATGCAAGCAGCTCCCGGTTCTCTTGTATGAAGGCTTCGAGATTGGGCGAGCCACTCTCCTCTTCCCCTTCGAAAATAACTTTAACATTGATATCCAATGGTCCATTCGATAAGATCGAATCCAATGCGGCGAGAACTGCCAGAAGTTGTCCCTTCATATCTGATGCTCCCCGGGCGATTAATAGTTCGCCCTCGCGCTTGGCATCGAATGGATCGCTTTTCCATAATTCGATTGGATCAACCGGTTGGACATCGTAATGACCATATATTAACAACGTGGTGGCTTGATGGGATGGCGCTCGGTATTCACCAATAACGACCGGTGCGCCCTTGGTTGGGTAGATCGACACGTCTTGGAAGCCAATCTTGTGCAGCTTATTTTCCAGCCACTTTGCTGCCTTCATCATCATTTCCCGCATGTTTGTATCAGTGGAAATAGATGGAATATTCAATAGCGATACCAGATCTTCGAGGTATTCATCTTCATGGTTTTTAAAATATTGAATCGCTATTTCTCGCGCGCCATGCATTGCATTTTCTCCTGATGGTTAATTTATAGTCTTGATTATATGACAAAATAGTATACGCTTAAGTGACGGTGTCACTTGTAAACCAATATTCGATTATGTTAAAATGGTTTATCAGTCTGGGTGGTCGATTCAGGTAATGCCTGAACCGGCGTCGGTATCGGAGTTAAATACTGTCGAAAAGTACCGCCAACAACTGCCCACCGCAGATATGTTATCCTTGATCGAGCGCTCTAGCATCGAAAATATAATTGCATATTTGCTTTATTTCGCCAAAAAACGCCCCATTAGACGGTTATTAATAGGAGTTGCGAGATGATCATTACTGACGGCGTCATAATTACGTGGGAAAAGCCCAACCGTATTCTGGATGGCTACGCCATAAAGATCAATGAGGGCGTGATAGAAGAAATAGGCTTCCAGAAGGAGATCGTTGAAAAATATCCGGATGATGAACGCTTGAGCGCCAAAGGCAGGTATATCCTTCCTGGTAATATTTGTGCGCACACCCATTTTTACGGTGCTTATTCTCGCGGTATGGCAATACCAGGACGTCCCTCCAAGGATTTTCCTGAAATATTGCAGAACCTCTGGTGGCCATTGGATAAAGCCCTCAATGAGGAAGGAATAAGGTATTCAGCTTATGTCTGCTTGTTGGATGCAATCAAACATGGCACGACGACTCTGGTAGATCACCATGCTTCTCAATCCAGCATCGAGGGCTCGCTTGATATTATTGCTGGCGTAGTGGATGAGTTGGGTCTCCGGGCATGTTTATGCTACGAGGTTACCGACCGCGACGGCGAGGAAAGGTCCAGGAAGGGCATCCAGGAGAATCTCAGATTTATCGACCAGGTGTATCGTAATAAACTGGCAGATGGACGCTTGTCCGCGTTATTTGGTCTTCACGCCAGTTTAACGTTGAGTGAAGAGACATTGGAGATATGCAGACAATCTGCTCCGGCAAATGTTGGTTTCCATATCCATGTGGCTGAACATTTTTCAGATCAGGATGATAGTCTGAATAAATCGGGAATGCGGGTCATCGATCGGCTTTACAAGCATGGCATATTGGGACCCAATAGCATTGCAGTTCACGCTGTTCATGTGGATGCCAGGGAGATTGAACTATTGGCTGAAACACAGACTTGGGTCACGCACCAACCGAGATCGAATATGAACAACGCGGTTGGCATGGCGGACATTGACTCGATGTTGCGCATGGGGATCCCGGTATGCCTGGGCAATGACGGATTTTCCAACGCAATGTGGGAGGAGTGGAAGGCTGCTTACCTGGCGCATAAATTATATAGACGCGATCCACGCGCGATGCCTGGTGATCAGGTAGCTGAGATGGCGATGTATAACAATTCGAAATTAGCCGCCAAACTATTCGACGGTGTACGAATTGGCGCCATTGTACCGGGTGGGGTTGCCGATATTATTTTTGTCGATTACCAGCCATTTACACCGCTTACAGCAGGTAATCTACCCTGGCATATCATCTTTGGCTTCCACGAAAGTATGGTTACCCATACAATCGTTGCCGGGAAAGTGATAATGGACGATCGGGTGCTGATTGGGCTCGATGAAGAAAAGCTGGCGAGAGATGGCAGGAAGATCGCACCAGAGATTTGGGCGAATTACAATAAAATCATGGAATCTCGAGGAAAACAATGACAGAAGCTACTTACATCAAGGATGTTCATACAATTGCCATTATTGGGGGCACGGGGAAAGAGGGAAAAGGTTTGGCATACGCCTGGGCAAAAGCGGGTTATAAGGTGTTGATTGGCTCACGACAGCAGGAGAAAGCTGTACACGCTGCACAAGAACTCAACGAATTATTGGCAACGATCCCCGATGTGCTTCAAGTTGATGGCATGACAAATCCGGAAGTGTGCCAGAAAAGCGATCTGAATGTTATCACGGTGCCTTTCTCGGCACATGTTGATACACTTACATCGCTGAAACCATATCTCGCCGGCAAGATATTAATTGACGTCACGGTGCCATTGGTGCCACCCAAAGTGACTAAGGTGCAGATGCCAGAGGCGGGCAGTGCTGCGCAGGAAGCGCAAGCGATCGTGGGCGATGAAACGCCGGTTGTGGCAGCATTTCAAAATATCTCGTATGAAAATTTGCTCGAAAACAAGGACGTGGATTGTGATGTCATCGTGTGCGGCACGGGCAAAGAGGCGCGTGGGATTGTGATTTCTTTGGTGGAAAAGACCGGGTTGCTTGCCTGGGATGGTGGTCCAATCGAAAACGCCGTTGTTGTGGAAGGTCTGACGTCCATCTTGATCGGGCTGAACAAGCAATACGGCGTAGAATCGTCGGGCATCCGAATCACCGGCATTGAGAAATAGATACAGGATTGTGATGTGAGCCAACTGGTGATCACGCCGATAAAAGGTATTCCGTTGGTGCGAGAAGGTGACCTGATTCCCAGGTTGATTCTAGATGGGCTAGTAAGTAACGACATATCCCTTCAAGATAATGACATTATTGTCATTGCCCAAAAGATTATTTCGAAGTCTGAGGGAAGGATGGTTCGATTATCGGATATCGCCCCTTCGGAACGAGCCATTCAGTTGGCTGAATACATTGAAAAAGATCCCCGCCTGGTTGAATTGATTTTGAGAGAGAGCAATGAAGTCTTGAGGACGAAACCAGGCACTATCATCGTTGAGCATCGGTTAGGGTTTGTATGTGCCAATGCGGGGATAGATCATTCGAATGTACACGAACTCGATCCGGAAAGTAACAATGATCATTATCTCCTTCTGCCGGTAGACCCCGATGGTTCTGCTAGGATCATCCGCGATGAAATAAAAGCTGAAACTGGAAAAAATGTGGGCATTGTGATTATAGATTCGCACGGCAGGGCATGGCGCAGTGGTATCACTGGCACGGCAATCGGCATTGCTGGCGTTCCTGCCCTGGTCGATCTGCGCGGCACTGAGGATCTATTCGGCTACTCTCTCCGGGTTACGCAAGTGGCGTCTGTCGATGAATTGGCAGCCGCCGCATCATTAATGATGGGGGAAGCCAATGAGGGTATTCCTGCCGTGCACGTCTGGGGTTTTCCGTATGACCTCAGAGAGTCAAGCATGAAAGAATTACTGCGCACAAAGCAGGATGACTTGTTTCGGTAGCATGAAAAATATCGTAGCAATCACTACCATTTTCGAGGTGGATGAGGAACATCCATTGACAAAAATATTGAACCTTGTCAACGGTATTCAGGAAAGTGACAATGCTGCGGTATTATCGCCGCATGTAACCTGGCAATTTGCTGAGGCGTATAGACCGGAATATCTGGATGCTTTGGAAAATATTAGTAAAAATATACCCAAAATGGAAATATCGATAAACGGATTAGGGTTGTTTACGGGCAGGAATGTTGTTCTATACCTTCATGTTGTGAAGAACCGTATCCTGACAGATCTTCACCGTTCGATATGGTTGGAGGTTGAACCATATGCGATCAATCCCTCACCGTTATACTCACCGGATCAATGGATTCCACATATTACGATTGCTGATAATTTATCAGACGAAACAATTTTTGGAAAGCTGGTCACAAACCTGATGTATCAACAAACCAAATTTACGACCTTGATCGATAATATATCGGTTATGACGAATGAGGTTAGTAGCGGAATTGGCATGACGCATAGATACCAATTACAATAATAAATATAACCGCTGATATACTATGATTAAGGAATGAGACGCTAGAATAATGGGTTTTTGGGCAGTTATCCCTGTAAAACCTCTCAGGCGGGGAAAATCACGTTTGTCCGCGGTACTATCCGAGGACGAGCGGGCGTTATTGAACTATTCAATGTTAGAGAATACATTGTCAGTATTAACGAGTATCAATGAGATTGAATCGATCCTGGTTGTAAGTCGAGACCCTGCGGCGCTTGTATTGGCACGCGAATATGGAGCACGGACAGTGCAGGAAGACGGAGCGCCGGAGTTAAATACCGCACTCAGGAGAGCAACCTCGGTAGCTCAAGCATATGTATCGAGAGAGCTAATGATCATTCCTGCGGACCTGCCGTTGATCTGCCGCGAAGATATCCTGGCAATGATCAAGGAGACTGGCACACCGCCAGAGATGATCATCGCGCCTGACTCAAGGTATGATGGAACAAATTGTATGATCATTAGCCCGCCTGGTCAAATAGATTATGCCTTTGGTCCCGGGTCTTTCAAGAAACATATGGAGCAGGCGCAAAAATATGGTTACCGTACTGTCGTTATTGTCAGGCAAAGCTTGCAGTTGGACCTCGACGTACCAGAAGATTTGGACACATTAGAATCGATTTCAAATAAAAATATTGCGAAATGAAAAAGGGATGAACCCCAGGAGGAAAAGATGAAGCAAGTAGCGCTATACCTGCAGGACGCACACGACCTTCGTGATGGCTTAGATTATGTTCGATATGCTGAGAATCATGGTTTTGATGCTGTTTGGCAAGCTGAGAGCAGGTTGGTGCGCGACGCGATTGTCCCTATGGCTGCCTACGCAGCAGTGACAGAAAAGATAAAAATTGGTTCAGGGGTTATCAACAATTGGACCAGGAACATTGGTTTGCTCGCGGCTACTTACCTGACTCTCGATGACTTGGCGCCCAATCGAATTATTTGCGGAATTGGAGCTTGGTGGGATCCATTGGCGAAAAATGTGGGCATCGATCGCAAGAAACCACTGACCGCCATGCGTGAAACTGTATATGTGATGAAGAAACTACTGGCGCTTGAGACTGTAACCTTCCATGGGGAGACTATTCATGTGGACGGGATAGAATTGGATGTGGTTCATGGCAGACGAGAGCCGAGAAATGTACCAATTTATATCGGCGCCACCGGTGACAAGATGATGGAAATGACCGGCGAGATTGCGGATGGCGTTGTCCTAAATTATTGTGTCGAACCAAAATATAATGAAAAAGCACTTGAGCTATTGGATATTGGCGCTAAGAAATCCGGGCGAAGAGTAGAAGATATTGATCGACCGCAATTGATCGTGTGCTCTGTGGATGAAGATCATGACAAGGCAATTGACACGAGTAGGGAACTTCTGACTCAATACTTGGCGCAACAGCCGCATATTGCCAAGGCATCTGGCGTATCCATGACGGTTGTGGAAGAGATACAGTCGATCCTTGGATGGCCTGCCACCAAAGAGCAGATAAAGCAGGCGAAGCATTTGGTCCCGGATGAACTGATCGAACGCATAACTGCTTCTGGTACGCCCACAGAGGCAAGGGCGAAAGTGGATGAGTACATCAAGTATGGTTGCACATGCCCCATTCTTTACTCGGTTGGTGGCGATGTTACCCAATTGATCGATGCATTCGCCAAATAGTGGAGGTGATATGATCACTAATTACTCAAGACCATCGACGCTGGAAGAAGCCTATCAACTGATGCAAAACAAAGAATTAAAAGCGATTGCGTTGGCTGGTGGCTCTTCAGTGGTTCAGCATCGGTTTAGCGGCGAGCAGCTTGCGTTGGTTGATTTGCAATCATTGGGGCTTGATTCGATCGAAATAGAAAACAATGTCATGCGAATTGGCGCGATGGCACGATTGAATGACATTATGAACTTGGATGGGATTGCGCCCAATTTGCAGCAGGCGATCTATTTAGAAACGAATTTTAACCTTCGCAATTCAGCTACGATTGGAGGAACAATTCTATCGGGGGGAGATACTTGCCCCTTGGTAACTGCTTTATTAGCGATGGATGCGCAGTTAGTATGGTATCCGGGGAATAAAGTTGAGCCATTGAGTGATTGGATGTTACGCAAAGATGATTATATCGGGATGATTCTGACCGCAGTTCATGTCCAGATGAACACTATGCTAGCATTTGAATATATCTCAAGATCTCCTGCCGACAAAGTGGCTTTATGTATCGCGATTTGCGCCTGGTCATCCGGACGGATCAGGGTTGCGATTTCCGGCAGTTCCCCGCAACCGATATTGGCGATGGATGGACCGAACAGCGCAGGCGTTGAAGTAGCAACACAAAATGCGTATAGCCAATATACCTCCAAACACAATAATCCCATTTACACTAAACAAATGATCTCACTCTTAACAAACCGAACCATCGCTTCATTGCGTGTGGGAGGTGCACAATGATCATTACAATAAAAATCAATCATATTGACCACGAATTTGACATCTCTCCGAACGACACTTTGCTTACCGTATTGCGGAAAGAAGGGTACTTTGGCGCAAAATTCGGCGGGTGCTCAAAAGGGGAGTGCGGTGCTTGTTCAATTTTGCTAGATGGCAAGGTTACTAACGCTTGTTCGATATTTGCTGTTCAAGCCGAAGGACATTCGGTACAAACCATCGAATCGATCGGGGAACATCCAACGCAAGGATGGCGTCGATCGGAAGGGCTTAGCGTTCTACAA
>JABLXM010000158.1 GCA_013177815.1 Anaerolineae bacterium
CTGATCCTTTCGGGGGCGAATTTGCCGCTTTTGTTCCTGTTGGTGTTGTTGATCGCCAAACTGGTGTTGACGCCCGTCAGCATTGGCAGCGGTTTCCAGGGGGGCGTATTCGCACCATCGCTTTTCCTGGGCGCCAATCTCGGCGCTGCTTTTGCATTGGTAGCGCGGTCGCTTTTCCCCGGTCTGGCTATTTTCCCGCAAGCCTTCGCCATGGTCGGGATGGCAGCCGTCCTGGCTGGCGCCGTGCATGCGCCGCTCACAGCCGTTATGCTGCTCTTCGAGATGACGAATGACTACCGCATCATCCTGCCGCTGATGGCGGCTGTCATCGTCAGCATGGTCGTTTCGCGCAACATTCAACGCGACTCGGTTTACACCTATAGCCTCTCGCGACGCGGGCTGCGGTTGGACCGCGGGCGGGATATCGACGTCTTGCAGGGCATCACGGTTGGCGAGGTGATGGAAACCGACCCGCCGTGTCTTTCCGAGCGCCAGGGTCTGAAGGCTGCCGAGGGCATCATGATGCGCTTAAGCCGCCAGGGCATGCCGGTGATCAATGAGCGCGGCGATTTGTGCGGTATCTTGACCATTAGTGACCTGCGACGGTCGCAGATCATGTCGGGCGAGGACGATCCACCGGTAGGTACTGCTTGCACGCGCCGCCTGTTGACCGTTAATCCTTCGGATACGCTGGACCAGGCGTTGAAAAAGATGGGTGTTCAGGATATTGGTCGTTTGCCGGTTGTTTCGCCTGAAAACCCGCACCGATTGGTGGGCTTGTTGCGTCGTTCGGACGTGATACGCGCCTATGACAGTGCGTTGATCAGGCGCACTGCTTTGCGGCACCGTATGGAAGGCTCCCGTCTGGGCGTCTTCACCGGTTTGGAGGTCGAGGAGGTTCGCATCGAACCTGGTGCGACGATTGTTGACCAGCAGATGCGTGGCGTGGCATGGCCAGTCGATTGCCTGGTCGCTTCCATTCAACGCGGTCGCCGGCTGATCGTTCCCCACGGCGAAACAGAATTGAAGGCAGGCGACACCCTGGTGGTGGTTGGCTCGGAAGCTGACCTGGTAGCCGTGCGCGGCTTGTGCCAGCCGCAGTAGACCGGCGTGGATCATGATGTTCTTATGGATGAGATTGTGAAAGGATGTCAGCATGAGTAAAGATAAAGGAATATTCCGATGGGGCATCATTGGACCGGGGCGCATCGCCCACAAATTTGCCCAAGCGCTACGGGCGGTGCCGGGCGCCCACTTGCATGCGGTTTCTGGGCGCGACCTCTCCCGCGCGCGTGATTTCGCCCGCTCCTACGACGCAGACTACGCCTATGATTCCACCGAAGCGCTCGTCAAGGACGATAATCTGGATGCCGTTTATATCGCCACCCCGCATACCTATCATTATGAGCAAGCGAACATATGCCTGGAGCACGGTAAGCCGGTGTTGGTGGAGAAGCCGGTCACAGTCAATGCAGGGCAGTTCCAGAGTTTGGCAACCCTGGCGCAGCGCAAAAACGTCTTCCTGATGGAAGCCTTGTGGACGCGTTACCTTCCGATTTATCAAGAAATCCGGCAATGGTTGAATGAAGGGCGCATTGGTGAGGTGCGTTTGATGACCTCCACCTTCGGATTCAAAGGCGAACGTGATCCCAAGGGACGGCTTTTCAACCCGCAGCTTGCTGGCGGGACGTTGCTGGATATTGGTATATATAACATCGCTGTCACCCATTGGGTCATGGCGAGCCATCCCACAGAAGTCAACACCCAGGCGTGGTTCAGCCACACCGGCGTAGATGAACTGTTGACCGCCAACCTCATCCATGCCAACGGCGTGGTTTCCCAGTTCACAAGCACCTTCCTGACCGAGTGCCAGAATGACTTCTGGATCTATGGCGACGCGGGGCGCATCCAGGTGCGCCGGCGCTTCTGGGATGCCACCCAGGCGAGCCTGATCATCGATGATCATGAGAAGACCACCACCCGACGCTACCGGTTGAACGGTTTCGAATATCAGATCGAAGAAGTGGTGGATTGCGTTAGAACTGGACGGCTTGAGAGCAGCCGCATGACCCACGCTGACTCGCTGGGTATTCAGCAAACCATGGACCGCATCCGTGCGCAGATCGGTTTGCGCTATCCGTTCGAGTGACGCTTGGATTGACATTCTCGACTGCCTATCGGGTGAAACACGATTGCCAATGCCGGCACGCCGGGCTGATTGTGCGGGCAGATGCGCAGTGGGTATTTTTACAGAAAAACATTTATGATCCGGCGTCGTTGATGCTTGCGCAATCATAGAGGATCTCGCCGGAGGGCAGCCCGGGGCTGCCACCCTGTGGCGGTAACTGGCTGAACCGCGGCACGATCCTGCAATTCTGCGCTACCCACCGTATGATCTGCTGTTTGCCACCATTCCGGTCGCGACTAATAAGGATGAAACGTAAGTCGCCCGCCGCAACCATCTGTTGCAGCCTATCAGCATCGATCACGTCATCCGATCCGGTGAAACCGCCCATGTAAAGCACCGGTCTGCCGGTTGCCAGCACGAAGCGGACTCCGGTGGCGGCTTTGGGGACGGCTATCAGATAATGGGTGGTTGTGGTATTCCCCTCCAGGAAGGTCAGCAGCGCATCTTCATAACGCTGCCTTGCATCGTCACTGCCACCATCCTGCCGGATGGGCGGGCGATGCGCCTGGTCGCCGGCGTAAGCGCCGGGCAGGTTGGAAGTATTGGCATTGGGGTTCTGCAACGTCAAAAGGCTCCAAGCCATTGGAACCACGAGCATGGATAACAGCAGCGACCAGGCAGCCAGAGGACGCCAAATACGGTGTGCTTTCGCCTGCAGCGCCGGCAGGCTGGTGCTGCAACCGATGACAAATACGGCAACTGCGACCGGCAGCCACCAATCGTTCGGGGTGAACTGGTTTGCCAGCCACAGTTGGAAGATCAAGGTGACCAGTGATGTTCCAACCAGCAGAAGCAGCGCCCAGCGAGAACGATTTTCGAGGAACCATGCCACCCCGCCGCCGACCAAGGCTGCCATGGCAGGTGCCAGCATAACCATGTAGTACGCGTGGAAGAATGCCGCGCTGCTGAAGAATACCAGGCAGGTCAACAGCCAGCCTCCCCACAGGATCGACGCTTGTTGGGCGCCAGATGTGACCGGCAGACGCGGACGGGCGCTGAACAGCAGTAACAGCAAGCTCACCAACGCGAATGGCAGCAGCCAGGACATCTCTTTTGCCAAGGGTGGTTGGAAGAAACGCAATACACCCCGTTCCCCCACCTCATTGCCCTGACCGTTGTTCCCCGGCGGGGGTTGACCGTACACCCCGTCTGCCATCGAAGGTGGCAGGTCGTTCGCCGGCGGTTGCATATCATTGAATACGGGCGGTAACTGACCATAAGGGGCAAGCCCCGGCGGCAGCCCATCATTGGGCGCTGGCGGCAGTTGCCCGGGCTGGTCATTTGCCAGTGGTGGTTGCAGCGCGTCATTGGCATTGGCTGCTCGCCGCCCACCCAGCAACCGGTTGAGTCCGTTATGCCCTACGATCAATTCGATCACTGTATTGTCAGTCGAACTGCCGATATACGGGCGCGCCTCAGGCGGCACTGCATCGACCACCAGCGCCCAGGCGAGGGAGACCGCCAGCAGCACGCCACTTGCCAACGCCAGGTGCAACATTTTGCGCGCCCAGCCGGATCGCGCCGCCAGGAAGTAGAGCGCGAAAAACGCCGGCAACGGCAGGAAAGCTTGCAGCATCTTGATATTGAATCCCAACCCAACCAGAACCGCCCCCAGCAACAAGTAACCCAAACGCGATCTTTCCGTTGCCTGGATGAATGCCCAGGCTGCCAGCAGCAGCGTGAACGTCAGCATGCCGTCGGCGGTGTTGTTGCGGTCTGCCGCGAATACCACCGGCGTGACCACCAGCGCCATCGCTGCTGCCATGCCCGCCGGGGCGCCCAGGTGCTTTTTGACCAGCAGGTAAAGCAGCGGCACGCTCAGGATGCCCGCCAGCATGTTCGGGAGTGAGGTGGAGAACCCGCTCACCCCAAATATCAGCGCGAAAATCGTCTCGATCCATAACCCCAAAGGTGGTTTGTCCACCGTTACCGAACCACCCGGCTCTGCCGCCACGAAGAAGAAGTTGTGCAGCGATTGCGTCATCGATTCGACTGCCGCGGTGTAATAAGTGTTCGAGTCGCCGATGGCGCCGAGATTGGAGAAATGCAGGGCGGCTGATGTGAAGGTCAACAGGAGCACCAGCAAACCGGCGATCGATAAGCCCAACACACGCGGGCGCGTAAACCAAGCTTCTGGCTGCGGCTGCGCATCTGACAGTGTTGTCACAGGTAGACTCATTTTTCCGCCTTTTCGCCCTGAGGGGTGTGGAAGACCCACCCGCGGTTGGCAAAGTCGTTCCAAAACACCATCTCGCCAATGGCAATGATTTGAAAGCGGGTTAGGCGCTGAAGTTCGTCTCGCCGATCGAAAATGGCACCAATGGGCATGGCAAGCCTTCCTGTCGTTACCTTGATTCTAGGGATCAATTATTTATTTTTAGTTTAGATAGCGTAAATGCTGTGTCAAAATACGCTTATTATGGTCTTTACCAAAAATGAATGATTTTCGTGTATGATGATAGGCATGAAAACCGTTCTGGTCGTGGACGATAAGTCCAGCGTGCGCATGCTGCTACAGGATTACTTGGGCAAGGAAGGCTTCAAGGTGGTCACTGCCGTCAACGGACAGGAAGCCATCTATGCCGCCCGCCACGCCTTGCCGGATGTCATCCTGCTGGATATCATGATGCCAGAAAAGGATGGGTTCGCTTTTCTCAAAGAATATCGTCAGGAGCGAAATACCCCGGTCATCATCATCACTGCCCGCGAAGAGGAGACCGATGCGGTGCTGGGGCTGGAACTGGGCGCAGATGATTACATCATCAAGCCCTTCCGCATGCGCGAACTGGTCTCCCGCATCCGGGCGGTGTTGCGCCGCAGCGAGTCGGGTCTGCCAACCGTGCGCGTGCTGCGAGCCGGCGATCTGGTTGTGGATGAAAGCAGCCACACCGTCAAACTCGCAGAGCGGGAGATCTACCTGACCCCGATGGAGTTCAATCTGTTGGCGTTGTTGATGGCGTCTGCCGGACGGGTATTGACCCGTGAACAGATCGTGGACAATCTTTCTGCCAGCGGTTTTGCCGGCTTAGAGCGTACGCTGAACGTGCACGTTCGTAACCTGCGCGCCAAGATCGAACAGGACCCGGAAAATCCACACTTCATCGAGACGGTATTTGGCGTGGGCTATCGTTTTAGGGATGAGATATGACCCGTTCTTTAACTGGCAAACTTATCCTGGCGTTCTTGCTGGTCGCTGTCACTTCGGTTGTTATCATGGCAGTTGTCATTCCCAGGACAACTGAAAGACAATTCAATACTTTGGTCAATGATCAGCAACGAGCGCTGATGGAAGCCATGCTGATCGATTATTACCGCACCAACGGCAACCTGGTCGGTTTCGGGTACTATGTTACAGCTAACCCCCCGGAGCAACGGAATTTCCAGCTCGGGACCGATATCCGTGGGCAACAGAACCGTCGCAATTCCGTTGTCGTAGTCGATGATAGCGACCATATCATCGTACCAATGCCGCCAGATTTACGTATGAACACGGTTGTCCAACCCGGTGTGGTTGCGGAAGGGTACCCGGTCGTGGTAGGTGCTACACGCATCGCCACGATCATCATGCCATCGAACCCGCCCGAACTGACTATGCAGGAACGCGCATTCTTGACGGGCACCAACCAGGCTTTGCTGGTAGCTGCTTTGGGTGCCTTGCTGGTTGCCCTGGTGGTTGGCACTGCCCTGGCACGCGGGTTGACCCGCCCGCTGCGAGCGCTGACGCAGGCGGTCGAAGGCGTTGTGGATGGTTCGACACAAACGGAAGTGGCTGTCACCTCGAATGATGAACTGGGAGAACTCGCGCATTCGTTCAACCAGATGAGCCAGCGGGTGGCACACGCCGATGCGTTGCGCCGGCAGATGACGGCAGACATCGCCCATGACCTGCGCACCCCGCTGACGGTAGTCGCCGGCTACATCGAGGCAATGCAGGAGGGTGTGCTGGAAGCCGACCCGGAACGCCTGACAGTCATCTATGGCGAGATCACCCAACTACAGCGCCTGGTCGAGGACTTGATGACCCTCTCGCGCGCCGATGCGGGTGAATTGCGGCTCAACCTGCAATCGTTGCCGGTCAATGGTTTGCTGGAGCAGACCAAAGCCTCGTTCGCCGTGCAAGCCGGAAAATCGAACATCGATTTGAATGTCATAGCGGGTGATGATCTCCCGGAGGTCACGATCGATGAATCGCGGATGCTGCAGGTGCTGGGCAACCTGGTCAGCAACGCGTTGCGCTTCACCTCTGATGGTGGAAGTATCACCCTCGCGTCGGATCAACAGGATGGTGAGGTGCTGATATCGGTTCGGGATACCGGCAAGGGCATCCCGCCGGATGACCTGCCGCATATCTTCGAACGTCTCTACCGCGCGGACAGTTCCCGCAACAATGACAGCGGCGAATCGGGGTTGGGTTTATCCATCAGCCGCGCCATCGTTCAGGCGCATGGTGGGCGCATCTGGGCGGAATCACAACCGGGCGAAGGCGCCACCATCTGGATCGCGTTGCCTGGAAATCAAAAGTGATCCTTGGTCCGGCAAGCGCGGCGGGGCGATCCTGGCGGCAGGATGCTTATAAATGTGCCGCCGAACTCCCGCGGGGGGAAGTAAAAAGTCGATGAGGGGTAAGTGGGGCGGGGGCAGAGGGAGCCGCCGGCGCAATGCGGGGGTATTCGTTTTTGGGGTGCCGGTATAAGGAACGAATGAAACGAATAGGCAAAGCGACAAGGGATATGGGGGCTGTTAAGGTGCGGGGTAAAAAAGCACACTGGCTAGGGGAA
>JABLXM010000159.1 GCA_013177815.1 Anaerolineae bacterium
GATGCCGGATAACTTGCGCCGATGCGTGAATAGATAGTCCTCCAACCCACAGCCAAACTCGGCGGTTTGGATCTCATCGGCATATGTGGGGGATACTGCGACGCATCGATCGGCGCGCGAGATGCCCATGGGGAGCGGAATTTTCCTGCCCCATAGCGGCAGATGCGGATCGTCGACTTCCTTTATGAGGTAATCATCCAGAATATCCTCGATGCCCGCGCCCATGAACGGCAGGTTGTGTATGGTAAGAATGGTTCTTTTGTGCGATCCAGCTTGCGCGATGTTATTGCGTTCATACGCCTCGGTGACGACATTCGAGGTATGCCAATCATTGGCATGAATGATATGCGGGGACCAGGATAGGCGCTCGCACAGGGGTAAGATGGACTTCGAAAAAAAAGCGAATTTTTTGCCGTCCGCGATACGGTCGGTTGAATAGATCGAGGAAGCATTGCGGATGGGTTTTCCGTCTACCAGGTAGACAGTCAGATCCTCGACCTGAGTATCGTAAACGGTTACGACCTCATAGCCATGCCGGGTCGTAATTTTGAAAGCAGTGACCTTCCTGAAATCATCGATTTGCTCGCGAATGCTGCCGTGAAGGGGGAGAACGACGCGAATATCGATATCCTGTGCCCTCAATGAAGCGGGGAGGGCGCCGGCGACATCCGCCAGACCACCAACTTTGGCAAGTGGTTCCATCTCGGCGGCGGTAAAGCAGACCTTCATTGTCATGGTCTTTACACGTTTGTATGCGGATAGTTAGTGATCCAATACCATCTCGGCGTAATCATTCCAAGTTGTTTCTTCCGGAGAAGCACCCAGGAATTCAAGCAGTTGGGTAACCAATTTGGATTTATGTTCTGCATCGGTCAGGCTCCAAGTGTTGCTTTTTACTTCCAGGAAACTGCCCATCTCAGGATTGATAAACTCATCAAGATTGATAAAGAACTCTGTTTCATTGAAAGAAATCAAGAAACGCAAGCGGTCTTTTTCAATTTCCAGGGTTTTTTCCGGCTTGAAATATTCCTTGTAAAATCTCAGGCTTTGGGTGGCAGGGGCGAGGAAGCGGCTACGGGAGAGGATCACTTTTTGGGGGAACTGTCGTTCGGCAGCCGACCCGATATGGGTGAGACGCGAGCGAACCTGGGAAACCTCGCCATTCTCATCAATGAAATGGTCTTCCCGATAGCGTAATCTGCCTTGTGATGGATCATCAAAGAGAAAGTAGATATCGTATTCGCGATAATGTCGTTTACGAAGAATGGTGAGATTCTCGTCATTAATCTTGGCGAGGATCTTATTGCGATTTTCTATCGGCACCTTGGCTTGCACTTCAAAGCTTTCAGCCTCGGTTGCGCCACCAATGGCGATCAGTTTCGATATTACGGATTGCTCGCGCTTGATCAAGAAGATATCGATGCGGCGCGCGTAATCCTGGCTGTGGTGCAGCAATTCTTCCTCGTTGATGGTCAATAATTTCCGATCGCGGTAAAGCCATTTACCATTGACAAGCACATCAGTGACATCGGTGCTCTTGGCAGCATAAACCAACTGCGCATAGGCGCGGTTAGGATCACGGTGAAATTGGGGTGAATTATGCAACGGTGAAACATCAACGAGGATGATATCGGCACGTTTACCGGGTTCGATCGATCCGGTGATGTGACCCATGTGCAGTGCTTGCGCGCCAATCCTGGTCGCCATGAGGAGCGCTGTTTGGGCGGGGATGGCGGTTGGGTCGCCGCTGCTGCCTTTGGCGATGAACGACGCCAGGCGCACCTCTTCAAACATGTCCAGGTCGTTATTCGATGCCGGTCCGTCCGTGCCGATCCCGACGTTCAAGCCCAGATCTATCATCTTCTTTACGGGCGCGAAGCCGGACGCCAACTTTAGGTTCGAAGATGGGTTGTGCGCAACGCCGGCTTTGGCATGTAAGAGGGTGCGCATTTCGCCTTCATCGATGTGAACGCAATGGGCTGCCAGGACCTTGGCATCGAACAATGATTGCTTCTTGACATAGGGGACCACCGGCATGCCTTGTTCCTGCCGCATATTCTCAACTTCAACCAGTGTCTCAGCCAAATGCGTATGCAATGGAACATCAAACTCGGCTGCCAGCGCCGCAGATTGTCGCAGGATGTCCTCGGTGCAGGTATAGGGCGCATGCGGCGCCACCGACGGTACGATCAATGGGTGGTCTTTCCACTTTTTGATAAACTCTCGCGAATATGCCAGCGATTCTTCGTATGAGTGGGCATCTGGCGTTGGGAATTTCAGGATGGATTCTGAACATAATGCGCGCATGCCCACTTCGGCGGTGGCATGGGCTACATCATCCTCGAAATAATACATGTCTGCAAAGGTCGTAATGCCGGAGCGTAACATCTCTGCACATGCGATCTTGGTTCCCAAGCGGACAAACTCCGGCGAGACGAATTCACGCTCAACCGGCATCATGTATCCGAGCAGCCAGACATCCAAGCGCAGGTCATCGGCTAAACCGCGTAGCAACGTCATTGGTACGTGGGTGTGGGCATTGACCAATCCGGGCATCAAGATCTTGCCATGACAGTCGATCAGGTTCGAAGATGAATATTCCCGGTGGATTTCAGTATCGCTTCCGACGGCGATTATTTTTTCGCCCTGAATGGCGACAGCACCAACCACATATTGATTTAGGTCATTATCCATCGTCAGGACATGGGCATTCGTTAGGATCAAGTCGACATTTTTCATCATCATTATTCCAACTCTAAATGGATTTCGGATCGATCAATAGTCTACGTAAATAATCGAGCGCCAGAGTGGCGGCGAAAGATGATGCAGATGCAGGTGGTCCGCCATATGAGCGTTCATGCTGGCATAATCTTCCCTTGTTAAACACGGAAAAATGTAAATCGAATTTCATGTCCTCCTTACATGCCGATGCGCCAAGGATAACACAATTATCCAGCAACGCCGATCGGCTGCGCACCGATTCTGCCAGGGCTTCCGGCGAGATCCCATCTTGATACTGAACCGGATCCCTCAGCGGTATATTGGATAAACGGTCCAATAAACTTCCGCCCATGCCAGCTTCCACCAGACCCAGGCACAGACCAGAGCGGGATAGCAGGTCCGAAATGACTTCTTCCAACGTAATATCCTGTTCGCCATATATATTCATCCCTAGCCTGCCACGGATATCTTCTACCACCGGCATGATCAGTTGCATGGCGTTATCAGCATTTTGTTCTTTGGCTGTCAAACGGATGTCGATCTGACCAGCATGCGCCAGCAAGCCAACAGTCGGATTGGAGAGGGTCTCCAAGTCGCCGACAATTTCGTCAACTTGTGATTCCCCCATACCTGCAACGTGCATGGTATAGGTTGTCAGGGTCTGATTTAGCGTGTACCGATCGCGTAGATACGGGGCAACTTTAGAGATAAGAATCTCCTCCATTTCCCGTGGCACACCGGGGAGACAGATGATGGTCTTCTCGCCCACCGATGCCCGGAAGGCGGGCGCAGTGCCAACAGGGTTTTCAATCGCAACGGCACCACCCGGCAAGTATGCCTGCCTGCGATTATTTTCTGTTGGTGTGCGCTGCCAGCGTTGAAAACGCTCCTGGATTTGTTGCCACAGGTCTTCCTGGAAGATCAAGTCTTGACCCAGAGCTTGGGCAATGGCTGAACGAGTGGGGTCATCCACCGTTGGTCCAAGCCCCCCGGTCGTGATGATGATGTCCGTCCTCTGCAACGATTCAATGATGGCTTGAGCGATGCGATCAGCATTATCGCCGATCATGGTGGTGCGATACAAGTCCAAGCCCAGGTCGCGTAAGGCATGTGCGATGAATTGTGTATTGGTATCCTGTTTATCCCCTAATAAAAGTTCCGTACCGATCGTGATTATCTCTGCGGAAGGCATGTATTGATCGCGCTCATCTTAAAATAATGTATCATTGATGCAAGTTGTATGATTAATGGTTTAAGTTTAGCATGCTGAGCAATCAAATGTCAAATCAAAAGAAGAAAAGGATCTTGCTGTTCTATGCTTCGCTAGGGTCGGGGCATTATTCTGCCGCCAAAGCCATCCAGGCTGCATTATTGGAGAAATGCTCGAACTGCGAAGTGCAATTATTTGATGCATTTCTACCAAGCATGCCCCGCATGTCCTTTACTGACTTCTTATCTTCGCTCTCATCACACGTCTTTCCTTTGATCTACGACCATATCTGGAAACATGGGTGGTTTAAATTCATTTATACTTTTTTTGCATCACGCAGCAGGATACAACAACATATCGAGAATATCATGATGGGTTATACCCCAGACATTGTTGTGTGTACTCAATCATTGCCTTGCTCGGTTCTTGCTGCAAAACGACAAGAGCCTCGAATTAATTTGATCGCCGTAAGCACAGATTATGGTTTCCATCCCTTTTGGTCCAGGGCGGGCGTAGACAGCTATTGTGTAGCGAGTAACTCAGACCGTGAAGCGTTGCTCAGTGAGGGTATTCCACCAGAGGATGTTCATGTGACCGGTATTCCGATCAGCCGCAGAAACGTCACGGTAGCCGATGGCGCCGAGGTGTCTTTGAGGCGCGTCATAATACTCGCCGGAGGCAGTAAATCCGCACCCTATAGATCGATCCAAGCAAAGGTCAGAGCCCTGATCGATATCATCATCGATCCGGAATGGCGGGGCGTCGAATGGCGGCTCGTCTTTGGAGAAGATGTGAGAGATAGAATAAACGCGATAAAAAAATGTGCAAATCATATCAATATTCACATTCATGGTTTCATCGAAGATCTTTCAGAATTACTTCTTAAAATGGATCTCATTATCACAAAGCCAGGCGGGTTGATCACAGCCGAAGCGCTCGCCGCGGGCGTTCCGATCGGGTTGCTCACTAAAGGATATGGGCAAGAACGAGCAAACGCCGAGCATGTTCTAGCAGGGGAAGCTGGGATGCTTTTAGATGATGTTGGCTTGATGGAAAAAAACCTCAAGTATCTTTATAAAAATCCTGACAAGCTAGCAGACTTAAGAAGAAATGCTGCGAGATTAGGCGAGCCAGGCGCCGCGAATGATGTGGCTGACCTTATCCTCTCCCAATCCTCATCAAGGACACGGCGATGACGAATCTAAGGAAAAAGGGCATGCTGGGCGAGCGTTGGGCTGCCTCCGAACTGGAGAAAATAGGATACCAGATCATCCAGCGGAATTATTGGACGCAATATGGAGAGATCGATATCATTGCCCGGAAAGATGATTTATTATTATTCGTCGAAGTCAAAACACGGTTCAGCGAGCGATTTGGTCATCCCGAGATCAGTGTTAGCGCAAGAAAACGCAAACATATGATCGAGTCGATCGCGGCGTTCCTGCAAGAGCAATATGCAGATTGGCAAGGAGAAATACGCATAGACGTTGCATCCATCCGCTTCGATCCCAATAAAAAGGAACCGCAAATCGAGTGGTTCGAGAACGCGATTTATGAGTGATAAACCTGACCTGGTCGTCGTCATTGGACCAACAGCCGTTGGAAAGACCCATCTCTGCATCCAACTTGCCAGGCGAATTGGCGGTGAGATCATTTCAGCAGATTCACGATATTTCTATCGCGGCATGGATATTGGGACAGCCAAACCCACACGCGACGAGCGGGAGGGTGTGCCTCATCATCTGATAGATATCCTGAACCCTGACGAGAAGATGAGCCTGGCGCTCTATCTGGCACAGGCGAATGAAGCGATCAACGATGTCATCAGCCGTGATAGAATCCCCATACTGGTTGGGGGCACGGGACAATTCATTTCTGCGATCATTCACGGTTGGGATCTTCCCAAGGGGGAGCCGGATACGCGATTACGGGAAGAACTCGGCATAATCGCCGAAAAGATCGGAAAACAAGAATTATTCCAATGGCTGAACCGCGTTGACCCAGAGGCTGCAAAAATAATCGATCCGACAAATACCCGGCGTACGATCCGGGCGATTGAGGTCATCTTGAGCAGCGGCGAGCGCTTTTCCAGTCAACGACGGGCAGCCGATCCTTTATACAATTCGTTGATCGTTGGCATCACCAGACCCCGTGATGCGTTGTATCAACAAATCGATCAACGCATCGATGACATGATAAAGGTTGGGTTGGAGGCTGAAGTGAGAGCGTTACTTGAAAAAGGCTACGCCGCAGACCTGCCTGCCTTTTCAGCCATCGGATATGCCGAGATGATCGCCCATATCAATGGCGCAATCCCGTTGGATGAGGCGGTGCGGATCATGAAAAAAAGGACGCGAAACCTGGTGCGTCGACAGTCGAATTGGTTCAAGCTTGATGATCCGGCAATCCGTTGGTTCCAATATACCGCGGAGGCTATGGGTGATATCGAGGCATATTTACGAGAAAGGTTATTCTAATTCGGAGAAGAGGTAATTTGATGGAAAGACCGTGGATCAATAATTATGATGCAGGTGTGAGAACACACCTGGAATACCCCAAGATACCATTGCAGGCATTCTTGCAAATTTCTGCAGAGCGATACCCCGACCGTATCTGCACGATCACGGATGGTCATCGCCTGACTTACCGGGACGTGAATCGATTGTCTGATATGGTCGGGCGCGGGCTGTTGCGCCTGGGATTAACTAAAGGTGATCGAGTTGCAATCATGATGCCCAATAGCCACGAATTCATTATCTTGTACTATGGCATTTTGAAAGCCGGCGGGGTTGTGGCTGCGGTCAACCCACAATATAAACCAAGAGAACTTGAATTTCAATTACGCGACAGCGGCGCTCGCTTCCTCATCGCTTTCAAAGATCAAATGGATGTGATATCAATCATCGAGGATTCAACCGCGATCGAGCACGTGATCATCTCTGAGCCAGATGATTTGCATCGTATAGGCA